>JBEPXT010000044.1:0-23335 GCA_041641795.1 Salinigranum sp. | reverse complement strand
CGGACGTGGTTCAGACCGACGCGCCCATCAACCCCGGTAACAGCGGCGGACCGCTGGTCGCCCTGGCTGAGGGGACTGACCCCGAGAACCCGGCCTACGAGGTGGTCGGCGTCAACCGCGCCAAGCAGGGCGACAACATCGGATTCGCCATCTCGCCGGCAATCGTCACCCGCGTCGTCCCCTCGCTCGTCGAGTCGGGAGCGTATCGCCACTCCTACCTCCGCACCAAGACCATCGACGTGACGCCCACCGTCGCCGAGGCCAACGACCTGGCGGACCCCCGCGGGGTGCTGGTGGTCGACGTCCGCGCCGGACCCGCGGCCGGCGACGCCCTCCGCGGCTGTACGGAGACCAGACGAATCCGCGGCGGGACCGTCCCGGTCGGAGGCGACGTCATCGTCGGCATCAACGGCAACGAACTCCGGTCCCACGAGGAACTGATGCGGTATCTCATCACCGAAACGCGGCCGGGCGAACCCGTCGACGTCGACGTGGTCCGCGCGGGGCGAGGGCGGACGCTCACCGTCGTCCTGGAGGAGCGGCCGTCGGCCGGCGGGCGAGTTCCCGTCGAGTGACCGTCGCGCGTCGCGGTGACCGTCCGTCACCGACCCGAAAAACCGTTCTCGCAGCGCGAGAGCGACTGCCGGGGGGAGTTCCCCGGCCAGCGCGCCGTGACGAGTCGGTCCGGAATCCGGCACAAGCGACTCTGGGACTTCGGTTTTCGCCGCAGGGGGCTCGTTAGGATCTGCTTATCCGATTTATCGGATATATTGTTATACGCGAAGAGCGTTATGTCGGTATGTCCGAACGATGCAAACGTTTTCGAGAGCACACCGAGAACCGTCCTGCGAGGCATGGAAAATATGAGGCAACGGGTACGCACCGCTCTCGGAACACTCATCGAGGGCGAGCTCCTCCCGTTCATCTCCTTGCTCGTGGTCACCACCGCTGCCCTGACGGTGGGACTCGACTACGAGATGGTCGTGAACGGCATTCGGCTCGCCTTCTACGCCGTCCTGGTCGCCGTGTGGACCTCCATCTCGCCGACTGAACCCCTCGAGGACGGGGGTAACTACGCGCAGTTCGAATTTCTGATGCTGTGTACCGCCGCCCTCCTCGTCGGGTTCGGCGTCGAACACGTCCTGACACTCGCCGCCGGCTCCCTGTACGCGATTCAGGCTGTCGGGCTCATCGCCGTCGTGAGTCGACTGTACGTCAACTCGGTCGGTACGTCGACGCTCGAGGGCGTCCTGCGCCTTCACAGTCCCTCAGACAGGTATCTGGTGTACGTGCCGAGCGGACTGGCCATGGCCACGCCGGTACTCTGGTACCGGGCTGGCGTCGAACAGGTCGCCGGCTACGCGCTCGGGTCGCCCCAGGCGTTCGTGCTGGTCGGAACTGCGAGTCTCGCCGTCGGCGGACTCGCCTACCTCGTGGTCGACCAGTGGCTCCTCGAACGAGTGTTCGACGGCGCGGGCGGCGACCGGCGGTGGAACCACTCGGCGGACTCAATCGGTTCGGGGAATGGCGTAGGCGCCGGCGAGGAAGAACCCCAGCGCGAGCCCCCCGAGCACGGTCACTGACGTCGCGGGGTCGCCCCCGCCGCCGTACGTGACCGCCCGCACTCCGCGGGCGAAGTAGGTCAACGGCGACAGCGACATCGCCGGGCGGAACCAGGCCGGCAGCAGGTCCGGCGTGATGAACGTCTCCGAGAGGAACAACAGCGGGAGCGCTATCGCGTTCCCGGCCGCGATGACGCCGTCCTGGGAGTCGGCCACCCGGCCCAGCAGCGCGCCGAGTCCGCAGAACACGACGACGCCGAGGGCCACGAAGGGGACCAGGAGACCGAGCGCCGGGGTCAGCGGGAGCGACGCGCCCGTCACCACGACGACGAGCACCAGCAACAGCAGCGCCGCCAGTCCGATGACGACGACGTTGACCAGCGTCTGTGCGAGGAGCCACTCCCACCGCCGGAGGGGCGTCGTCGCGAGCTTCTCGAAGCGGTTGCCGTCGCGGTGGCGGGCCACGGTGCTCCCGACCCGCGAGAGGGGCGTGAACAGCACGACGACGCCGAGGTAGCCGGGGACGTAGTAGCCCGGCGGCTGGGCGAACAGGCCGCCGCCGGTGGGCCGGGTCTGGACGAGGGCGCCGAAGATGACCACCAGGATGACCGGGAAGAAGAACGTGAAGAAGACGGCCGTTCGCCGGCGCAGAAACGAGTGCCAGGCGGCGCGGAACTCCGCGGCGACACGTCTGGCTGTGCTCACGGGCGGCCCTCCACCAGGCGGCCGGTGGTCGCCCCGCCCGGGGCGTCGAACGCTTCGCCGGTCAGTCGGAGGTAGACGTCCTCCAGGTCCGGTTGCGTCCACACGAGCGACTCGTAGTCGACGCCGCGGGACTGCAACAGCGCCACCGCGTCGCCGATGTCCTCCGGCGAGACCCCGTGGAAGACCAGTTCGTCCGCACTGGCTTCCACGGCGAAGTCGGCGTCCGAGACGGCGTCCGTGCCGGCGGCCGTCCGGACGACGAGTCGGCTCTCTCCGCCGAACTCCCGGACGAGAGCCTCCGGCGAGTCGACGGCCGCGAGTTCGCCGCCGGTGAGCAGTCCGACCCGGTCGGCGAGCCGTTCGACCTCCGCCATCGAGTGACTCGTGAGAAAGACCGTCGTCCCGCCGTCGGCCAGTCCCTCGAGCAGGTCCCAGAGGGCGCGCCGCCCCGCCGGGTCGATGCCGGTCGTCGGTTCGTCGAGCAGGAGGACGTCCGGGTCGTTCACCAGTGCGATGCCGACGCAGGTGCGACGGCGCTGGCCGCCCGAGAGGTTCTCGTACCAGGTGTCGCCCGACCCCGCCAGTCCCACGTCGGCCAGCACCGCCTCGGGGTCGCGGGCCTCGTCGTAGAGGCCGGCGAAGTACCGGAGGAGTTCCCGCGGGGTCAGTCGGTTGGCCGGGTCGAACGACTGCGGGAGCAGTCCCACCCGGTCGGAGTCCACCGCCCGCGGCGCGTCGCCGAGAATCCGCACCGTGCCGTCGACGCGCGTCGTCCCGGTCAGCGCGCGGACGAGCGTCGTCTTCCCGGCGCCGTTGGGTCCGATGAGACCGAACACCTCGCCAGCCGACACGGCCAGCGAGACGTCGTCGAGTGCGACCACGTCGCCGTACGCCTTGCTGACGTTCTCGGCGACGAGTACCTCGTCCATACCCGTACTGACCCCGGTCCGGTGGTAAGGATTCGGATTCCGGCACGGGGCCGGGCCGCGGGGCGACCCCCGACCCTCGCGCGAAGGCTTAACCGCCAGCGGTCCCCAGGGACGCCCGACATGGAAGACATCGGGAGGCGGCGCCTCCTTCGGACCGGCGCGGCCGCGTTCGCTCTCGGCACCGCCGGGTGTAGCGCATCGCCATCGGGCGGCGGGGGCGAGTCGACCGCCGGGACAGGTTCGACCGGGACCGATTCGCCGACGGCGGGGGACGCCACCTCGGGTGGAACCGCCGGGTCGGGCGACGAGTCCACAGACGCCGGGAGCGAGACGGGCGCGTCCGGCCCGGTACCGCCCCTCGGCGTCGAGGCCGTCGCGCAGGGGTTCACCGCGCCCGTGGGGTACGAGTCGCCCGCGGGTCTCGACTGGAGCGTGGTCGTCGACCAGGTGGGCGTCGTCCACCGGGTCGACTCGGACGGCGCCACCGACACCTACCTGGACCTCCGCGACAGCGTCGTCGACGTCGGCGGCTACTCCGAACGCGGGTTGCTCGGCCTCGCCTTCCACCCCGCGTTCGCGGACAACGGCCGGTTCTACGTCCGGTACAGCGCTCCCCGTCGAGCGGGGACACCGCTCACGTACTCCCACACGTTCGTCCTCGCGGAGTTCACCGTCGACCCTGCGGCCCGCCGCGTCTCGGGGGAGAGCGAACGGACCGTACTGGAGATTCCGCAACCCCAGTCCAACCACAACGCGGGGTCGGTGGTGTTCGGACCGGACGGCTACCTCCACGTCGGGGTCGGCGACGGCGGCGGCGCCAACGACAGGGGGACCGGCCACGTCTCGGACTGGTACGCGCCGAACGACGGCGGGAACGGGCAGGACGTGCGCGAGAATCTCCTCGGGAGCGTCCTCCGCATCGACGTGGACGGGCGGGACGGGGAGCGCGGGTACGCCGTCCCGGGGGACAATCCGCTCGTCGGACGGCCCGGACTGGGCGAGCAGTACGCCTGGGGGTTCCGGAACCCGTGGGGCATGTCCTTCGACGGTGAGGACCTGTACGTCGCCGACGTGGGGCAGAACCGGTACGAGGAGGTGAACCTCGTCGTGCGCGGCGGAAACTACGGCTGGAACGTCCGCGAGGGGGCACACTGCTTCGGGGCCGGGTCCGAAGACGGGTCGTGCCCGACCGAGACGCCCGACGGGGAGCTACTTCGCTCGCCCGTCGTCGAGTATCCCCACGGGGGCGACGCGGTGAGCGGCATCGCCGTCATCGGCGGCTACCGCTACCGCGGGAGCGACATCCCCGGCCTCCGCGGCCGGTACGTCTTCGCCGACTGGCAGTCCGGGAAGCGACTGTTCGTCGCCACCCCCGGCGAGGACCGGCCCTGGTCGACGGCGGCGGTTCCGGTCGAATCGGGCGCCGACGCGCTCGGCGAGTTCGTCCTCGCGTTCGGGCGAGACGCGGACGACGAACTCTACGTGCTGACGTCGGACAGCGCCCGCGTCGGGGGCGAGACGGGGGCCGTCCACCGACTCGTGTCCGCCTGACCGAACCTGGAGGCGTCGGGGAGTTCCGCGGGAGTCGTAGCCGGGAGTTCCGGGGAGTCGTGACGGAGCGTTCCCCGGAGGGGCCTCAGTCGGCGCCGAAGTCGCCGGCGACGGTGACGGTCCGGCCGGTTCGAGCAGCCTCGTACGCCGCCTCGGTCAGTGCCGTGACCTTGAGCGCGTCCGACGGCGGTGTGGCGAGTTCGGCCTCCCCCCGCACCGCGGCGACGAAGTTCGTCAGTTTCTCTCGCGTCAGGCGCTCGTAGTCGGGGGTTGGCGGCGACGCCTCGTAGGTCATCCCGTCGGCCGCACCGCCCTCCCTGACGGCGATTCGGTCGCCGTCGTACACCAGCGACCCGTCCGTCCCGTACACCTGGAGCGACTCGCCCGGCGCCGGAACGCTCTGGCCGGCCCCGCTGACGGCGATGCTCGCGGTGATTCGCGTCCCGTCCCGGTCCAGCGTGGCCGCCAGCGCGCTGTTGACGTCCACGTCGTGTCCGCGTTCGTCAATCGACGCGGCGACGGACACCGGCGTCGAGCGAGTCGTCCACAGCAACGCGTCGAGCAGGTGCGACCCGGAGTCGTACAGTTGCCCGCCGCCCGAGAGCGCCGGGTCGCCCCGCCACTGGTCTTTCGTCCAGCGAATCCACGTCTGTTCGAGGTGGCAGACGGCCATGTGCGGGTCGCCGATGCGGCCCTCGTCGACCAGGCGGCGCAGTTCCCGGAACCGCGGGTCGAAGTGACGCTGGTAGCCGACCGCGAGCACCAGGTCGCGGTCGGAGGCTATCGACGCGAGCGTCCTCGCTCGGTCGAGGTCCGTCACCATCGGCTTCTCGACGTGGACGTGCAGGCCACGTTCCAGGGCGTCGCGCACCTGCTCGTAGTGCAGCGTGTGCGGCGACGCCACCACGACCGCGTCCGGCGTCTCGGTGGCGAGCAGTTCCTCGTGTGAGTCGTACGTCGGCGCCCCGAGTTCGCCCTCGAAGCGGTTCCGGGCCTCCGGGTCCGGGTCCGCCCCGCCCACGACTCGCACGCCGTCCAGTTTCGCCAGTTCCGCCGCCTCCAGGCGGCCGAGGTCCCCCAGTCCGATGGCTGCCGCGCGAAGCATACCGTCCCGGCGACGCCACGGGAGAAAAACTGTTCGACTTCCCGGAGGGACGCGCCGCGCTCTGCCGGGGGTGTGAGGCTTTTGTAGGAGGCCCGAGAGTGGCCAGCCATGGAGTACCGACGCCTCGGTTCGACCGGAATGAACGTGTCCGAACTCTGCCTGGGAACGTGGCGGTTCGGCAAGGAACACGACGGGATGATGGAGACGGACCGCGAGGAGGCCCACGAACTGCTGGACGACTGGGACCGACTCGGGGGCAACTTCATCGACACGGCCAACGGGTACGGCGGCGGCAAGTCCGAACGCTGGATCGGCGAGTGGCTGGAGGAGCGCGACCGGGAGGACTACGTCGTCGCCTCGAAGGTGTACTGGACCCAGGAGAGCCGGTTCGACGAGAACCTCTCGCGGAAGACCATCCGGGCGGAGATAGAGGGGACGCTGGACCGCCTCGGCACCGACTACCTGGACCTCTACTACATCCACCGCTGGGACGACGGGACGCCCGTCGAGAAGACGCTCTCGACGCTCAACGAACTGGTCGAGGAGGGTACTGTCAACTACCTCGGCGCCAGCACGATGGCCGCCTGGAAGCTCACGAAGGCGATGTGGAAGGCCGACGTCAACGGCTGGGAGCGCTTCGAGGTGACCCAGCCGCTGCACCACGCGGCCTACTACGAGGACGTGCGCGACTACCTCGACGTGGTCGCCGACCAGGACATGGCCGTCGTCCCCTACTCGCCGCTCGCCGGCGGGTTCCTCACCGGCAAGTACGAGCGAGCGAGCGACGACCCGGAGGACGTCGTCGCGCCGGACGGAACCCGGGCCTCGTTCGACGAGCGGTTCGAGCGGTTCTACCTCTCGGAGCGTGGCTGGCACGTGCTGGACGAGGTGCGCGCCGTCGCCGACGAGGTCGACGCCACACCCGCGCAGGTCGCCCTCCGGTGGCTGATGGACTGGGACGACTTCACGGTGGTCCCCATCATCGGGGCGCGGACGACGGAACAGATGGAAGAGAACGTGGGCGCGACGGACGTGGACCTCTCGGACGAGCAGTGGCAGCGCATCATGGACGCCCGCTACCGGGAAGACGGACGTCTCTGGGGCCACTGAATCCGGCGGCTCCAGTCCGGGCTGGGTCCGGCGTCAGTCGCCCGTGGGCGACGGGCCCGCCTCGAGGTGCGGTCGGACGCGACTCGTGATTTCGCCGACGTCGAACTCCTCACGGCGTCGGTCGTACACTGTCTCCCCGTCGACGCGGACCTGGAAGACGCCCTCGCCCGCGGGCACGAGTTCGACGCAGTCGAGCTGGCGGCCGAACTTCGAGAGCAGCGCGTGCTGGACCTGCTGTGCTCGGGCCAGGAACCCACACGGGACGCAGTACTCGATTTCGACTTCGGTCATACTGGTCTCGATACGCGGAGGACGTTCATAGGTACGAACCGACTACTCCGCCCGACCGGTCCGATAGGGCGCACTTAATCAATTTGTATTGCGTTATCGAGTAATATTTTCTGCAGGGCGTGCGGGAACGGCGGGGCACGGCCGCCCGGTCCGCAGACGCTCCAGGAAAGGGCTCCCTGAATCGACGGTGCCGCCGTTCTCACCCCCCGAACCGGGGTCGCCAGTAGAGGAGGCCGACCGTGAGCAGGAACACCGCCGTCGAGAGGTCGTATGAGAGCGTCGTCGTCGCGGCGGCCAGCGCCGACCCGGTTCCGAGCAGGCCGGTCGCCACTGACGCCAGAATCGGCCACGAGCAACTCACACAGGAGAGGAGACCGACGATGCCCGATACGGCGGCCCGGGAGGCGTCGATGACGGTGGCGTACACGAGGTAGGTCAGCGCGGCGTAGCCGACGACGCGCGCGGGCATCAACACCAGCGACACGGTCGACCCGCCGTAGAGCAGGGCCGGCCCCCACCCCGGAGGGAGCCACGCGACGCGAAAGCCGGTGGCCCCCATCGGGGAGGCGGGACCGACGAGGCCCCCGGCCACCGCGAGGGCCCCGAAGTAGACGACCGCCAGCGCCGCGGCCCGCCGCCGGGTCCTGGCGGACGCCGGGGAGACGTCGGTCCGCCACAGCACCCAGAGGCCGACGTTCACCCAGAGCAAGCCGTACAGCGCGTACCGGGGCGAGAGCAGCGAGACCTGCGAAACCGCCAGGTAGACGAACAGCGCCAGCAGTTCCGCGCCCAGCACGAGGCCGCCGTACTGCAGGGTCACGAGCGAGGGGCGGAACTTGCGAACGTCGACGCTCACGCCGTTCATGGGCCGATTCCGTCTGAAAGGGGCGTTCGTCGGCCGGTTCGAGAGCGTGGGACGGTGTGCATGAGTGGTGGTCAGACGGCCAGGGTGTCGACGACGATGGCCAGCAGGAGCATCCCGAGGTAGGCGTTCGAGGCGTGGAACGACCGGAACGCCGCCGACTCGGTCTGTTCGTAGTGCAACCGAACGACGGTCCAGAGGAACACTGCGCCGAAGACGACGCTCGTGAGGGCGTACAGCGCCCCCAGGGCGTCGAAGGCGGCGAGGGCGCCAGCGGCCACGAGCGTCGCGCCGAAGTACCAGAGAATGTGCTTTCGCGTGACCGTCTCGCCGCGGATCACGGGCATCATCGGGAACCCGCCGCGCTCGTAGTCGTCGCGGTAGGCCAGCGCCAGGTTGTAGAAGTGCGCCGGCGTCCAGAGGAAGATGACCGTCGCCAGGAGGAGCCCGCCGACGCCGATTTCGCCGGTGACCGCCACCCACCCGATGAGCGCGGGAAGCGCGCCCGCCGCACCCCCGATGACCGTGTTCTGGACCGTGTTCGGCTTCAGGATGAGGGTGTAGACGACGCTGTAGAAGACGATGGCCGCGAGGCCGAGCACCGCGGTCAGCGGGTTCACAGAGGCGAACAGCGCCAGGGACGCCGTCGCCAGCACGGCGGCGAACGCGAGGGCGTTCCGGACCGGGACGAGGTCGGTGGCGAGGGGGCGGTCGCTCGTCCGGGCCATCCGCCGGTCGACGTCGCGCTCGAGGACGTGATTCAGCGTCCCCGACGCGCCGATGGCCAGCACCCCGCCGCCGAGCGTCGCCAGGATGGTCCGCGTCGTGAACCCGGGACCGCCGGCCAGCGACATCGCCGCCGCCGCGACGAGCGCGAGCAGCCACATCAGTCGCGGTTTCATCAAGGTGTAGTACGCCCGCACCGTGGCGATTGCCCGGCGGGTCGGGTCGGACGGAATCGCGGGCGACCGGTCGGGTTCGACGGGCGGCGGCGAACCCGGGTCGGTCGTCTCGGGTCGGTCGTCCGGGTCGCCGGTCAGTTCCTCCAGCGTCCAGGCGAGGGCCGCGACCATGCCGAGGAAAATCGTCGTCCCCAGCCCCAGGTGCGCGGAGGTCAACCAGGACGGGGACGCCGCGTTCCCGATGGCGACGAACGCGCCGAGAGCCGCCTGCATCGGGTAGAGGAGCGCGGACACGGTCAGGGCCGCGCGAACGCGGCGCGGAACGGAACGGCGCCACGACGCCACCGCGGTCCACGCCACGAACAGGCCCACGAGGAACGCGACGACCCGGTGGCCGATGGCCACGGCCCCGGCAGTCGTCGTCGGGACGGTCCACCCGTCACCGCAGGCCGGCCAGGCGGCACACGCGGAGGCGGCGTCGGTCAGGGCAGTCGTCGCTCCGACCAGCAACAGGAGGTACACGCCCATCGCGGTGCCGGCCAGCAGACCGGGGAACCGGTCGGGGAAGTCGTGCGGTGACACGGTGATTCGGAACGTCATAGGTATCCGGCATATTTCAAGGCCGCGCTTTCGGCAGTGATGTCCACCGAACGAATCGGGAGACGATGGGCGAATGCGCCACGAGTTCGGTCCTACGGTGCGCGAGCGGATGTGTCGGCCAGTCGAATCATCGGTTCCGCCGTCCGGTTGTGCATCAATGACGCCGCCTTCGGTGGGTATTTATTATCCCCCTACTTAACGGGTGACATATGAGAAGGACCCGCCTGTTGCTCCTCACGCTCCTGTCGCTGGTCGGCCTCGCGGCCGCCGTACAGCCAGCGGCGGCCCAGGCGTCCTCGACCGCCGGGCTCATCAACGAACTCAATCTCAAGCTCCTGTACATCGCGGTACCGATTACGCTGGTCGTCGAGGCGGTGCTCATCTACACCGTCATCAAGTACCGGAACAACGACGACCCGAAGCCCACCAAGGAGAACCGGAACCTGGAGATAACCTGGACGATTGCCACGGCTATCGTCCTGCTGTTCGTCGGCGTGGCGTCGTACGGCGTCCTGGCGAACCCGAACGTCACCGCCGGGCCGGAGAACGCCGACGGCCCCGACGAGGGCGACGTGGTCGTCCGCGCCGAGGCCTACCAGTGGAACTGGGCGATGAGCTACCCCGAGGAGGGCAACTTCACCTCGGGGACTGAAATCGTCATCCCCGTGGACACCGAGGTGTACATCCGCGTCACCTCCCGGGACGTCATCCACAGTTTCCACGTGCCCGAACTGGGGCTGAAACAGGACGCGATGCCCGGGTCGGTACACACCCTCAAGACCGTCGCCTACGAGAAGGGGACCTACCAGGGGTACTGCGCCGAGTACTGCGGCGTCGCCCACTCGCAGATGTACTTCACGGTGAAAGTGGTCTCCCAGGAGGAGTACGAGCAGTTCGTCGCCGAGAACCAGGAGGGCGGCGGTGGCGGCGGTCAGGGCACCGCGACGCCGAGTAACGGCACCCAGACGCCGTCCGGAAACGCGACGGCGACTGCCACCACGACCGGAACCGCGAGCGGCGGGTCCCAGACCACCGCCACCGTGACCGAGACCGGTCAGTCCACGTCGACCGGGACCGGCACCTCGACGCCGAGCAACGAGTCGACCGGCACGCCGACCGGAAGCCCGACGGCCACCCAGACCCAGACGTAGCCGGCTTCTTCTCGGTAGCGGGTTCACCGGCGTCCGGCACCTCGATTTTCGACCGCACGACTCGTCGCTGAGTTGGACTGTTCGATGCGTCGCTGACTGGGATTGCACGACTCGCCGGCGACGAGTCAGTACCGGTCGCTCAAGTCCGCTCGTCGATGATTCTGTTCACGATGCGCCCCGTCGAGAGCAGTTCGCCCTCGTAGCGGGGTTCGCGTGGCGAGGCCCGTTCGACGGCGCAGTCGATGCCCTCCTCCGAGAGGGCGGCGCGGAGTTTCTCGGGGTCGTGGTGCTGGTCGTACCCGAGGACGATGACGTCGGGGTCGATGTCCCGGATGGGGACGAAGATGTCGGTCGGGTGCCCGAGTCGGGCCTCGTCGACGACGTCGAGGGCGGCGACCATGTCCCGCCGCTGTCGGCCCGGCACGACCGGTTTGGCCTTGTGCGTGACGTTCGTCCGCCGGGCGACGATGACGTGGAGGGTCTCGCCCATGCTCGCCGCCTCGGAGAGGTAGTGCAGGTGCCCCGGGTGGAGTATGTCGAAGGTCCCCTGTGCGATGACAGTCGTCATGAGTCGAACAGTTCCTCGTCGATGTCTTCCTGCGTGAAATCGAAGAACGACTCGGCGTCGGGTAACTCGACGTCGAGGACGTCCAGTTTTCGTCGCTCCCCCTCCCGGTCGAACGCCCGCCAGTCGTTTCGCCCGTACGGGTGACCGATGATGATGTGGACCGACCCGTTGCCGAAGGTGGCCAGGTCCGCGTCGCTGGGCTGGAGCACCCCGTTCGGGTGGGAGTGAATCGACCCGACGGCGCGGAGGTCGTTGGGGACCATGTTCGAATCGACGGTGGCGCTCACCGGGTTCGACTCCGTCCCCGGGATGACCAGCACGTCGGTGATGACCGTCCCGCTCTGGTCGAGTCCGAGGCGGCGTGCGTCCTCCCCGCGGAGAAAGCCCATGTACTCGTCGGGGTGAGTCTCCCGCGAGGATTCCAGGGCGAACTCCAGCGTCTCGGAGGCGATTCCGAGCACCTCGCCGGACCGGAAGAGCCGCATACACCCACTGGGATGTGTCGCCTTCTAAGGGTTCCGGAAGGCGTCGCGGGCGGTCGACCGGACCCCCCGGACCGCCACGCTGACGTGCCCGCGTCGCGTTGCACGACGCGATGGATTCGGAGGTCAGCACCCGCGTCGGGGCGGTACTCGACGCGAGGCCGACCGGCGTCACGGAACTCGACGGGGGCCACGTAGGGCGCGTCTTCCGGGTGTCGTTCGCCGACCGGCCGCCGGTCGCCGCGAAGGTGGGCGACACCCCCCTCGACGTCGAGGCGAAGATGCTCGGGTACCTGGAGCGGGAGACGTCGCTCCCCGTTCCCGAGGTGTACTGGGACGACGCCGACCTCCTCGTGATGGAGTACGTCGACGGAGACGGTGGCGCCGGCCGGGACGACGACTCCGGCCGGGACGACGACTCCGGCGGAAACGGACGCGTCACGCCGGCGGTCGAACGGGACGTCGCCGAGCACCTCGCCCGATTGCACGAGAATACCGCCGACGCGGTCGGTTTCGAGTTCGACACGCTGTCGGGGCCGTACAGACAGCCGAACCCGTGGTGCGACTCGTGGGTCGAGTTCTTCCGCGACTACCGCCTCCGCCGGTGGGCCGACGGCGCGGTCCGGGAGGGCGTCCTGCCGTCCGAGACGCGCGAGCGAATCGAGCGACTGGCGGCCCGACTGGGGGACCTGCTGTCCGAACCGGCCGCGCCGGCCCTCGTCCACGGCGACGTGTGGGCCGGGAACCTCGTCGTCGGGGCGGACCGCGTGCGGGCGTTTCTGGACCCGGCCATCTACTTCGGCCACGCCGAGGTCGAACTGGCCTACGTCGACCGGTTCGGGGGTTTCGGCGACGCTTTCTTCGACCGCTACCGTGGTCTGCGCGGTATCCGGGACGGGTTCGCGGCGACGCGGCGGCACGTGTACAACCTGGTCCCGCTTCTCGAACACCTCCGCGTGTTCGGCGAGAGCTACCTCGCGCCCGTCCGGGGCACCCTCGACCGACTCGACGCGTGAGCACTCGCTGCATCGGTCGCGCGACGGCGCGTGCGTTCGGGCCTGCGAACGAATATTGTAACGCTTAACACTATCCGCCCGCCTAGCACGCCCATGACTGTCGAGAACGCCGGAGATTCCGGCGCCGACGCGGATTCGCGACCTGTCGTCTACGATCTCGCCCCGAACTGTACTATCGACGACGTCGAACCGGACAGCTACTACCACGCCGTCGTCAACGGCGTCGTCGACTACGGCGTGTTCGTCGACGTCTCCGACACCGTCTCCGGACTCGTCCACGAGTCGAAACTCGACCGGAGCTACCGGGTGGGCGACCGACTCATCGTCCGCCTCGAGAACGTCCGGGACAACGGCGACATCGCCTTCGTCGCCGAGGACCCCGGCGAGTACCGGACCGTCACCGTCGACCACGAGCCGAGCATCACCCCGGTCGCGGACCTGGAGACGGGGGCCACCGTGACCCTCGAAGGGACCGTCGTCCAGGTCAAGCAGACCGGCGGTCCGACCGTGTTCCGGGTGGCCGACGAGACGGGAGTCGTCTCGTGTGCCGCCTTCGAGGAGGCCGGGGTCCGGGCGTACCCGGACGTCGGCATCGACGACCTGATTCGCATCAGCGGGCGCGTCGAGGAACACGAGGACGCCGTCCAGATAGAGGTCGATGACCTCCAGGCGCTGACCGGTGAGCGCGAGGCGGCGGCCAGGGAGCGCCTCGAACACGCCTTCGAGGAGCGCGCGCGGCCCCACGACGTTGACCCGCTCATCGACTGGCCGGCGTTCGAGAAACTCCGCCCGGACCTCGAAGAGGTCGCGCGGTTGCTCCGGCGGACGGTTCTCGAGGGCCGCCCCATCCGGGTTCGCCACCACGCCGACGGCGACGGCATGTGCGCCTCGCTCCCGGTGCAACTCGCCCTGGAGAACTTCATCACCGAGGTCCACGAGGACGACGACGCCCCGCGCCACCTCGTCAAGCGCCTCCCGAGCAAGGCGCCGTTCTACGAGATGGAGGACGTGACGCGCGACCTGAACTTCGCGCTGGAGGGGCGGGCCCGCCACGGGCAGAAACTGCCGCTGCTGTTGATGCTCGACAACGGGTCGACCGAGGAGGACGTGCCGGCCTACGAGAACCTTGCGCACTACGACATGCCCATCGTCGTCGTCGACCACCACCACCCCGACCCGGAGGCGGTCGAGCCGCTGCTCGAGGCCCACGTCAACCCGTACCTGCACGGCGAGGACTACCGCATCACGACGGGGATGATGTGCGTCGAACTCGCGCGGATGATCGACCCCGACGTGACCGACGACCTCAGGCACGTCCCGGCCGTCGCGGGCGTCTCGGACCGCTCGAAGGCCAGCGCGCTGAAAGAGTACCTGGCGCTGGCCGAGGAGGTCGGCTACGACCGGGACGACCTCGAAGACATCGGCGAGGCGCTCGACTACACGGCACACTGGCTCCGCTACAGCGAGGGCAACTCGTTCGTCAACGACGTCCTGAACGTCGGCTGCGACGACGAGCAGCGACACGCGGACCTCGTGGAGTTCCTCTCGACCCGGGCCGAGCGCGACGTGAGCCGGCAACTCGAAGCGCTCGAGTCCCACGTCGAGGAGGAGCGACTCGCGAGCGGCGCGCGCCTCTACCGCATCGACCTGGACGAGTGGGCCTACCGGTTCACCTACCCGGCCCCCGGGAAGACCACCGGAAAGCTCCACGACCGAATGGTCGAGAAGACGGGCGAGCCGGTCATCACAATCGGCTACGGGCCGGACTTCGCCGTCCTGCGGTCGGACGGGGTCCGCCTGGACATCCCGCAGATGGTGGCCGAACTCAACGACGAAGTCACCGGCGGGGGCGTCTCCGGCGGCGGACACCTCGTCGTCGGCTCCATCAAGTTCGTCAAAGGGATGCGCGGGCCCGTCATCGACAGCCTCGTCGAGAAGATGGCCGACGCCGACCTGGACGAGGACCTCTCCAGCGCCACCGCGCTCGAATCGTAGGTCCCCGGTTCGAGAGGCCGCGACGGTCGACCGCCATGGGGTCGGAGGTGCCAGGACGTCGAGGAGCATCCCGGCAACTCGCCCGCCCCCCGGAACCGACCTCAGGAGTCGCCTCGCCCGAACTCGATGCGGCGTGCGACGCGCACCGCGAGAGCCGCGGCGCCGGCGACGGCGAGCACCAGGCCCGCGGGAACGCCGTCTGAGGCCCCCCTGTCGCTGGCGCGCCAGTCGGTCTCGAACGCGCGCAGGAAGTACGCTGCCGCCGGGCCGTCGAGCGCCAGCGCGACCTCGCGGTTCCGGCGCGCCGAGACGTCGTTCCAGTTGAGACTGCCGACGACGACGGTGTCGTCGACGACGAGACCCTTCGCGTGTATCTTCCCGTACCGGTTGCCGGGCCGGGCCACCCGGGCCGAGAGCGGTACGTTCCTCGACTCGGCGTACTCGTTCAGCCGGGCCACGAGCGCCCTGTTTTCCTCGGAGACGTACCAGGCGTCAGCGAGGAGGATGCGAACCGTCACACCCCGGTCCGCGGCGCGAATCGCCGCCCGGAGCAGCGCCTGTCGTCGGTTCCCGATGGTGGGCTGGACGACGGCGACCCGCTCGGTGGCGCCGTCCAGCAGGCGGACCATCTCGGCCTGGGCGTTGCCGGGCGCCGTCAGGACGCGCACCCGGGAGGCGCGCAGTTCGGCTGGCTCGATTCGCGCGGGGTAGGTGGCGTTCTTCCGGCCGGCGGCCTCGAAGCGCTGGTTCTCGCGGAACTGCCGCCACGGGAGCGTGTCCCGCCACCCGGCGTCGGCGGTGAACAGAGCCGCGAGGTCCGCCGCGGCCGACGGCGAGTTGACCCGGACGCCCCACCCCCGGCTGTCGTGCCCGCCCGTGCCCGCGGGCTTCCAGTTCTCGGTCAGGACCAGTGCCCGGTCGTCGACCACGGCGTACTTCGCGTGGTGGAATCTGAAGCGCGCCCTCGGCCCGACGACGACGCGGACGCGCACCCCGCGCTCGACCAGGAAATCGAGTACGGCCGCCTCCTCCGCGGAGAGACCGCCGACCGGCGACCCGTCGAGGAGAACCCGGACGTCGACGCCGCGGGCACGAGCAGCGGCCAGACGCCGCGCGAGAGACCACGAGCTGAACGTGTACCCCGCCAGCAGGACGCGCCGGCGGGCGGAGTCGATCGTCTGCGTAACGACCTCGGGCGCGTCGGGAAGAACGAACGCCGTCGCGCAGGCGCGGCCGTGTCGGGTCACGGGACGCAATCGGAGTCCGAGCGGAACCCACCTCGGTTCGTCGGACCCCGTCGGTTCGAGGACGTACCGCTCGCCCTCCCGGGCCGTCCCGTACTCGGCGCTCGCCACCGGCGTCCCGTTCCGTCGGAGAACGATGCGCTCCCCGTCGTTGGCCAGGGCGAGCGGCCCGTCGACCGGGTGGACCGTCCGGGTCGTCAGTCGGCGTACCGCCGCGGGGTCGGCGGTCACCGTCACTCCCCCGGGAGGGCGGGTTTCTCCGGCGGGAGCGAAGAGTTCGACCCGTGACTCGCCGTCGGACAGCGTCCAGTTCGCTTCCGACCCGGGCGGGAGACGGACCACGACGAACTCGCCGCGGTCTCCGGGGGCGACTGGGTCGGGGTAGATGCTAACCAGCCGGGCACGGTGCGGGTCAGGCTCGGCCGTCTGCGCAGGTGGAGCAGGACGTCCGGGGCGCTCAGCGCCGGGTTCGGACGCTGCGGGGAGTCTCGAATCGCCGGTGGTGACGCCCGCAACTGTCGGTGGGTCGTGGGCGCCGTCGACGAACCCGGTCGCACCCGAGGCCGGCGGCGCAGCGGCGCCCGCGACGACGACGGCGACCAGCATCGACGCGACGACGATTCGAGCGGGGGGAGACACGACGAGGAGTGGTCGGGCCATCGCTGATAAACCCTCGCGCGACGGACGGGACGAGTCGGTGAATTTTTCGTAGCGACGGGCGCTCTGAGGGACATGGCCCTCGCCGACCTGCTTCACCTCGCCGGCTACGCCCTCGGCGCCGTCGGCGGGACGCTCGTGTTCGTCGAGTTCATCCAGGTCCCGTCGTACGTGGAGTACGAACCCGAGTTCGACACGTACAGTCTGGACCTCTCACCGACCGAGTTGCGCGAGTACACGCTCGCCGGGCGGGTCGGGAGCCTCTGTCTGGCGGTCGGGTTCGCCCTCCTGTTCGTCGCGGCGCTCGTAGGCTAACGCGAACGCGGCGTGTCATCGCCGCCGACCGGAACCGGGGCGGTCGGGTGACGAACGGAACGGGACTGAGGGACGAGAGGGAGTCGGTCGGGGAACGGCCGGGTCGAACTTCAGGCGGTTTTCGCGCCGGAGTCTGGCGTCAGGCGGTTTTCGCGCCGGAGTCTGGCGTCAGGCGGTTTTCGCGCCGGAGTCTGGCGTCAGGCGGTTTTCGCGCCGGGGTCGAGCGTCTCGTCGGCCCGCTGAGCCTCCCGCTGGACCATGTACGACCGGTCGTCGGCGTACTCCGAGAGAGCCTCCAGTGCGCGTTCGGTTCCGATCTGCCGGAGCGCCCACCCGGCCGCCGTGCGGACCCGGTCGTCGTCGTCCTCTTCGAGGGCGTCGGAGAGGGGGTCGATGGCCCGCGGGTCGCCGATGAGTCCGAGCGCGCGAGCGGCGTACGGTCTGACCTCGTCGTTGTCCATCTCGAGTTTGTTCGCCAGCGCCTGCGTGGCCTCCTCGCTCCCGATTTCGCCGAGGGCTTTGAACGTCACGCGCTGGAGCGCCGGGTCCGAATCCGTGTCCACGTAGTCGACGAGCGTCTCGACGGCGTCCTCGGCGCCCATCTTCCCCAGGGCCTTGATGGCGGGCTTGTCCCGGCGGTTCGCCAGTTGCGCCATCGCGTCGTAGGCGGCCTGGTCGTTCATCCGGGTCAGGGCCTCGACGCAGTGTTCCTCCATGAAGTCGGACTCCATGAGGTCCAGGGCCAGGAGCACCATCTCGACGTTGCCGCGCTTCTCCCACTCCTTGAGGGCGCTCCACTCCGGCGGGTAGTCCTTGTAGTGCCCGAGCACGTCGTAGAATCCCTCTGCCTGGAGCTTCGCCCGGACCTCGAGGTCGTCCCACTCCTGGGCGTCGTCGAGGCCCGACTGGAGTTCGTCGGTAGCCTCGAGGAGCGCGGCGATGGTGTCGGCGTCCTCGTCCGGGTCGAGGTCCGCGTCCTCGACGGCGGCGACGACGTCGTCCAGCGCCGCGACCAGGGCGTCCTCGTCGGTGCCGTCGGGACCGAACTCGCCGCCCAGAATCTCCTCGACGTCGGACGTGAACGCCTCGACGACCTCGACGATTTCCGTCTCGCCGCGTTCGGTCCACCGGGTGTCCGCAATCTTCGAGCGCGCGTCCTCGACGTCCGAGACCACGTCCGAAGCGTACGGGCCCCGCTTCTCGGCGACCTCCTCGCGCAGGTTCTCGAGTTCCGATTCGAGGTCCGCTCGGGGGTCCTCCGCGTCCTCGTCGTCCTCGTCGGGTTCCGGGAGGTCGGCGGCCTCGATGTCGGCCTCTATCCGGTCGAGTTTGCCCTCCACTTCGTCCAGGTCAGCCTCCGTCTCGGCGGCGGCGACGTCGTCGGAGGCGTCGGCCAGTCGTTCTTCGAGGGCCTCCTCCGTGAGTTCGGGTTCGGTCTCGGCGTCCTCTTGTTCGGGTTCACTCTCTTCGTCCGCCGATTCCTCCGCATCCCCGTCTTCGCTCTCCTCGTCTTCCGCCGACTCCTCTGTCGCCTCGTCGTCGCTCTCCTCGTCATCGTCGGCCGCGGAATCCTCCGCATCCTCCTCGGCCGCGGGGTCCTCTTCGGAGTTCTCGCTCTCCACGTCGTCGGTCGGTCGTTTTTCGGCTTCGCTCTCGTCCCCGGCCGCCGTCTCGTCACCAGCCTCGGATTCCTCCGCCGCCGGCGTCTCCGTTCCGGCCTCGGTCTCCTCCTCGGTTGGCGTCTCGTCGTCCCCGTCGGTCATATGCGCGAACTGGTCCGACGACGAAAAGAGCGTTTCCATTCCAGAAGGCCCGTCACCGCGTTCTGAACGAGACGCCGTCACTCGCGTGCGGGACTGTCGCAGGTTATTCCCCGCACGGGACGGCGTCGGTACCGTCGGGGTGCCAGAGGCGGCGACGTCCAGAGAAAGTGGCGACCGCTTCCCTACCCATCCGTGGGACCATGACGTAACCCACGGCGTTCGCGGTCGCCGCGGCCGTCCGTCTCGGACGACCATCAGAGATACGTTCCGAAGACGTATCGTTGTATCGGCTAATTCACACTTTCGAGACAGTCGCTGGCCACGGAGACGACGGGTCGGAGACGACGCCGTCGGTCACCTGTGACCGGCGGACTCGACGGTACAGAAAACGCCGCACGGCCGGAGACGTCCCGTATCCAAACAGTGTGACGCGACACAAGATTGATTATCCGGCCGCCTTTGCCTGTCATTCACACGCTTAGCGACGGTGGTCCCATGTCACGAGACGTTCGCTCCCGTCGAGGTGTCCTCCGCCGACTCGGGAGTCTCGCCGGCGGCCTCGGCGCCACGCGGTTGCGCCGGCCGGACGACGCGACGCCTCGCGCCCGGGTCGTCGTCGGGTACGATTCGCCGCGGGCGAGACGGGAAGCGCGGGCGGTCGCAGACAGCGTCGACCGCGACTTCGCGTTCGACGCGACTGTCGTGACCGCCTCCAGAGACGGACTGCACTCGCTCGCCGGACAGTCGAGCGTGCGGTACCTCGAACCGGTTCGCCCGGTGGTGGCCCTGAACCGGCCGCTCAACAGGGGCGTCGACCGAGTCGACGCCGTCGTCGCACAGAACCGGGGCGCGTCGGCCGCCGGGGTCGACGTCGCCGTGCTGGATACGGGCATCGACGGGAGCCACACGGCACTTCGGGGGAGCCTCTCGTCCGGGAGGGCGTTCGTCCGGGCCGGCCTGTTGCACCTCACGCCCTGGGACGACGACCACAGGCACGGGACCCACTGCGCCGGCGTCATCGGCGCCCGGACGGAAGACGGTGCGACCGGGGTGAGTGCGGACGCGAGACTCCACGCGCTCAAAGTGCTCGACGGGAGCGGGAGCGGCACCACCACGGATCTGGCTGCGGGCATCGAGTACGCTGCCGACCGGGGCTGGGACGTCGCGAATCTCAGCGTCGGGACGACCAAGTCGACCGTGGTCGAAGAGGCCGTCGAGTACGCCGCCAGCGAGGGCGTCTTGCTGGTCGGCGCGGCCAGCCGGGCGTACCGCTTTCCGGCGTCCGAACCGGAGTGTCTGGCCGTCGCGGCGTCGGACCAGTCGGACAGTCCCGCGACGTTCGCCCCCGGTGGGGGTGCGCCGGACATCCTGGCACCGGGGGTCGCCATCCGCTCGACCGTTCCGGGGGGATTCGAGACGCTCTCGGGGAACTCGGTCGCATGTGCGCACGTCAGCGGCGCCGCCGCGCAGTTGGTCGCCGAGGGGCACACGGCGGCGTCCGCCCGCGAAACGCTGCTCGAAACGGCGGAGGACCTTGGACTCGACGAACGGATTCAGGGGGCGGGAATGCTCGACGTGGCCGCGGCGCTCGGGTACGAATCGACCGAGGACGTTGCCGCCCGGAACAAGCGACGGGCCAGCCAGTCGGACCGCGACTGAGCGACCGGGACCGTTCCAGTACGCATTTGAGTGCCTGCCGCGAGAGACAACTCGATGACCGAATCCCTTTTCAGTCCGCTCGAACTGCGAGAGACCGAGTTCCCGAACAGAGTGGCGGTCTCGCCCATGTGCCAGTACTCCTCGCCGGACGGGGTCGCCACCGACTGGCACCTCGTCCACCTGGGGAGTCGGGCCGTCGGGGGCGCGGGACTCGTCGTGACGGAAGCGACGGCCGTCGCGCCGCGGGGACGCATCTCCCCGAACGACCTGGGCATCTGGACCGACGAACAGGCGTCAGCGCTCGAACGCGTCGCCGAGTTCGTCTCCTCCCAGGGGAGCGTCGCGGGGATTCAACTGGCCCACGCCGGTCGGAAAGCCAGCACCCGCCGCCCCTGGGAGGGCGGGACGCCGATTCCCGCCGACGACGGCGGATGGGAGGTTCTCGCTCCCAGCGAGGAGCCCTGGCCGTACGAGGACGAGACGATTCCGACCCGGCGACTGGCACGAGAGGAGGTCGCGGACGTGGTGACGCAGTTCAGAGAGGCGGCCGTCCGGGCGCGGGACGCCGGCTTCGACGTGGCCGAGGTCCACGCCGCCCACGGCTATCTCCTCCACGAGTTCCTCTCCCCGGTCACCAACCACCGCGACGACGAGTACGGCGGAGACTTCGACGGGCGAACCCGCCTGGTCCGTGAGGTGACGGCGGCCGTCCGGGAGGTCTGGCCGCCGGAGAAACCGGTGTTCGTCCGCATCTCGGCGACCGACTGGTTACCGGACCGCGACGCCTGGGACCTCGACCAGTCGGTCCGACTGGCACCGCTGCTGAGGGAGGCGGGGGCCGACCTCGTCGACGTGAGTTCGGGCGGCGTCCACCCCGACCAGCAGTTGCCCGCCACGGGTCCGGGCTACCAGGTCGCCCTCGCCGAGGAAATCCGCGACCGGACCGGGGTCCCAGTCGCCGCGGTGGGCGGTATCACCGAAGCCGAACACGCCGACGCCATCGTTCGGAACGGGCGCGCAGACCTGGCGATGCTGGGGCGCGAGCACCTCCGCGACCCCTACTTCGGTCTGCACGCCGCCTCGGACCTCGGCGTCGACGTGGAGTGGCCGCCGCAGTATCGCCGGGCGAAACGATAGGTCGCCGACGAGTAGACGGCGCGTCGGGGCCCCGGACCGCGAGGAACGAGAGGCCGGGGTCCGCTGACCCGATACCGGGGGCCGACGGGCGTCCGTCGGGCCTCCAACGCTTATTCGCGTCGGGAGCGTACGAGGCGTATGAGTAGCCGCCGGGACCCCGAACTCGAAGACCTGCTCGCAGACCTGGAGACGACGCTCGACGAACTCCGGTCGGAACTGCGGTCGTCACCCGGGAGCGGGCCCCCGCGCCCGCCGCGACTCTCCGAACTGCTCCGGTTCACCGAGGAGTACACCATCCCCACGGTCATCGCCGTCCTCGAGGCGACCATCCGGTCGCTGGAACTCCTCCAGCGGCTGCTCCGACTGGCAGACCCCGGACGGACAGGGGACGGCGGCGTCGGCCGCGAGCGCACCAGTCCGTCGCGGGCGCTCGCCACGGGCGTCGGGCGGGACGCCGCGGACCAGGTGACGCGAGCGCTCGAAGAGCTGCAGCGAGCGCTCTCGGAGGCCGATTTGCCACAGGAACCCGAGTCGCGGTCGATACTCGAGGACGCCCGGTCCCTCTCGGCGGAAATCGAAGACCGGTTGGCCGCCAGTCGCCGGTCCGGCGGGTCCCGGGAATCGGCGGGTGAGTACGGCGAGCGACGGCGAGACCGGGAGGAAAGCGAGGACACGGAGCGGAGAGGCGGACGCCCACGCGACGACCGAGAGCAGGGCGTTCGCATCGACGTCACCGACGCGAGCGGCGAGGGACGAAGCGACGAACGGGGTTCCCTCGAACCGGACGCTGACGCGGGGGACGCTGGCGAACGGGGCGCGGACGACGCGTCGGTGGACGTCGAGTCCGAACTGCAGTCGATTAAAGACGAACTCGACGCGTCGCGTACCCCAGACGAACCGGACCACGACGACGCTGACCCTGCCGACGCCGAACAGGCAGACGCGGGTGCTGCAGACCCCGAGCACACAGAGGCAGGCGCGGCCGACGGAGACGCGGCCGACGGAGACGCGGCCGACGCGGAACACGCTGGCGCGGACGCCGACGAGGTGGCGGAGAGGTCGGCCGATTCTGCGATGGACGCCGAGGAATCGTCGACTGCCGACGACGACTCCTCGGAGCGCGGCGACCGCTCCTGACGCGTCGTACTGTCCGGACGTGCTAACCAGGCCGACCCGATCGGACGAGCGACGACTGCGGCGGGCGCAACGTCGGAACCGGAAAAACGAGCGATAGAAACGCGCAGAATCGTGCGAGTCAGGCGGCCGTCGCGTACCGGTTCCCCTCGGTGGCGACGAACCCGCGGGACACCAGACTGTCGAGGATGGGGTACAGCGTAATCTTCTTGAGGCCGAGCGAATCCGCGATGTCGTCGACGGTCGCGCTACCGCCGCAGTCGAGGTAGAGGTAGACGAGTTTGGACTGGGCGGACGTGAGTTCGGCGGGGACGGCTGGCGTGCTGGTCGTATTCCGGGTCGGTTCTTCCATGACCGTTTGCGCGTTCATCTCGGTCAATTCATCTCGCTGCCACCAGATAAACCTACCTCATATACAACATATATTCTGCATTCAGGTTATATGCCATTATATGTGTGCAAATAGCTCCCGCGGGAACGAGTCGCAGGGTCGCGCTCAGAGGTCCATCGCGCCGTTGACGTCGATGACCTCCCCCGAGATGTACGAGGACTCCTCGCTGGCGAGGAACCTGACGAGTCCCGTGATGTCTTTGACCT
>JBEPXT010000043.1:0-23545 GCA_041641795.1 Salinigranum sp. | reverse complement strand
CCGAGAACGCGCTCTACCGGCAGGCGTTCCTCGAGAGCGCCTGGAACACGCTGTTCAACGACGCCCTCCGGGCCCACTTCGACGCGGACCTGGCCGTCTCACACGGGTTCCGGTACGGGACCGCCATACCCCCGGGGGAGGTGACGCTCGGGCAACTGTACACATTCTTCCCGATGGCGACGCCCGTCGCCCGCGGCGTCGCGTACGGCCAGCAACTCCAGTCGCACATGGAGGAGTTCCTGGTGGACAACTTCACGCCGTACCCCTACGACCAGGAGGACGGCCGCGTCCGTAACTACTCCTCGAACGTCGAGGTGACCGTCGACCCGACCGCCAAGCGCGGCCGCAGGCTGGTCGAGATGCGGGTGGACGGAGACCCGATAGACCCGGAGGGGACCTACTCGGTGGCGACGTTCCGGCGTCCCGGCGACCCGGAGCGCGACCTGGGAAACTGCGGGTTCCCGTTCCAGGACGTGCGCGTCGACGAGGAGACGATACCGGCGGACGTGGTCGTCGCGTACCTCGCGGAGCACTCGCCCGTCGACTACGAGGTCGAGGGACTGGTCCGGCCGGCCGACGACGGCGGCGAGGCCCAGAACACCCCGGCCGACGGTCCGTACCCGTTCATCCAGCCCGGGGTGGACTACCGGGACGGCGAGGCCTACTGCGAGACGGCCATGATCCCGCGGAGCCACGCGTTTCCGGACGAGGGGCGGAACCGGTACCGGTGAGCGTCGCGGGTCTGAACCGGTACCGGTGAGCGTCGCAGGGTGCCAGCCAGAGGCTCGCATCGGCCCCCCGATGTTCTGTCCTGTCTGCGGAACTCCCTCAGGCCGTCTCGCTCCCCGACGGCTGGTCGGTCGCCCGCCCGAACAGAGCACTCGGGTCGTACGCCGCGTGGAGTGTGGCAAGTCGTTCGTACGACGGGCCGAACGTATCACGGAGCGCGTCCTCGCCGCCCTCGAAGAACCCGGGGAAGTTCACGTACACCGACCCGTCGGAGAACTCTCGCATGTCCTCGACGCAGTCCCGGGCCCAGGCCACGTTGGCCTCGTCGTCCTCGTCGTCCTCCCAGTTGGCTTCGACGCCGAGGAGGTACGGCGCCGCACGCGCCGCGAACGCGCTCTCGTCGGCGTCCACGTCCGCGATAGCCCCGCCCAGTTCCCAGACGTCGACCGTCGACAGCGGCGAGGGCGCGGCCTCCGCCCAGTCGCAGAGGCGGTCCACGGCGGCGTCCGGCAGGCCGTCGAGGTACAGCGACGTCCAGTAGTAGCGCATCCCGTCGGGATAGTCCTCGTCGAGGAGTCGCTGGAAGTCGACGTACTCGCGCGGGCCGCTCAGGTCCGCGACGGGGTCGCCGAGTTCCCGGAGCGGCGCCAGCGCGCGCATCCCCTCGTCGACCGGTCCCGCGTGACAGCCCATGAACGCGATTCTGGTTCCGGACGGGTCCGCCCCTCCGAACAGTTCGTCGTCGGGCAGCGCCCCCGTGAACGAGAGCGTGCTGACCTCGCGAGGGGACGACGCGACGTACTCGCGGTAGGCCCGCAAGCAGTCGGCTGCCTGCGCGCCCGAGTAGAACACCAGGCAGGTCGCCACCTCGGGGCCGACCGGGTGGAGGTCGAACTCGAATGCGGTGACGACCCCGAATGACCCGCCCCCGCCACGGAGGCCCCAGAACAGGTCCCGGTTGCGGTCCGCGCTGGCGGTCAGCAACTCCCCGTCGGCAGTGACGAAATCCGCAGACCGGAGGTTGTCGCAACTGAGGCCGTACCGACACCGGAGGTGTCCGACGCCGCCGCCCAGAGTGAGGCCGCCGACGCCGGTGTCCGAGACGACGCCGCCCGGCGTCGCCAGCCCGAACGCCTGCGTCTCGTGGTCGACGTCCGCCCACGTCGCGCCGCCTTCCACGCGGGCGGTACGGGAGGACGGGTCGACGCGGACCGACCGCATCTCCGAGAGGTCGACCACGAGACAGTCGTCGCAGACGGCGCGCCCAGCGACGTTGTGCCCGCCGCCCCGGACCGTGACCCGGAGGCCGCTCTCGCGGGCGAATCGCACCGACGCGAGGACGTCTGCCGCGCCGCGACACCGGACCACGAGCGCCGGATACCGGTCTATCACCCCGTTCCACACAGCGCGGACCTGGTCGTAGGAGGCATCTTCGGGCCGAACGACCGCCCCGCGGACGGCGGTCGCTAACTGGTCGATTCGTTCCTCACCGATCGTTTGGTGTGCCATGACCTACCGTACGTCGTGCCGCGCTTTGGCCTCACTCGTCGCCCGGGGTTCTGTCCAGCGGAACCCGTCTCACGCGCCGAACCGAATCTCACGCCGCGGACGGGGTAGAGTTACTACCCCCGTCACCAATTGTCACAGTGGGTGATTCCGTGGACGGCGACAGAACCGGCGACAGGGACGACGGCCGACGGCAGGGATCCCCGGTGCTAGAGGCCCTGCTCGAGAATCAGCGCAACCGCCGGCACCTCGGGCGTCGACTGGGCGCGGCTGGTGACCGAGTCGACACCGACCGACTGGTCGACATCGTCCGTCACGGTCCGGTCCTCGAAGCGATGCTGGAACGACCCCTCGACCGGAGGGAGATAGAAGAGCGGGTGGACGTCTCCCGGGCGACGAGCCACAGGTTCTCGCGGTGGCTCACCGAGCGGGGATTCGCCGAGAAAGCCGACGGCAGACTGCGATTGACCGGTCGGGGCGAAGTGGTGGCCGAGGAGGTGCTCCGGTTCGAGGCGAACGTCCGGACCGCTCACCGGTTGGCGCCGCTGCTCGATGCAATCTGCGACGACCACCGGGAGTTCGTGGTCGAACCGTTCGTCGACGCCACGGTCACGGTGGCCGAACCGGACGACCCCTATCGACCCGTCGAGCGGTTCATCTCGCTCGTCCGCGGGTCCGAGACGTTCCGCGGGTTCAACACGACCCACATGGCGCCACTCGTACTCGGCGGGTTCCACCAGCAGGTGTTCGAGGCGACGGACACCGAGATTATCTACCTGCCCCACATCGCGGAGAAGCTGTTCGAGACGTACCCCGAGCGGGCGGCCCACGCCATCGACGGCGGTCACCTGACGGTCAGGACGCGCGGCGACCTGCCCTACGGCCTGGCCATCTTCGACGACCGCGTCGGCATCGGCGGGTACGACGAGACGACGGGACTGATGCAGGTGTTCGTCGACACGGACGCGCCGATAGCACGCGAGTGGGCCGAACGGGTGTACGCCTCCGTGCAGGCTGATTCGACCCCCCTGGACGATCGGGCCGACGAACTCGGTCACACGCCGGATACGGACGATACAGACTAGGGGAGCGGTCGGGTCTTCACCCCTCATCCCTTCACCGCGACCGAGTGAGACGTTCTTCCGCTGCGAGAACAACCCACCGGGATTAACAGACGGGGGCCCGAACCGGAGGCCGGTGACAGTCGTGGTCCCCGACGATACGCCCTCTCCGAGAGACGACAGTACCCGACGACCGAACGCGCCCCGTGCGATACTCGTAGCTGTCGGGTTGCTAGTGAGCGGGTTTCTCGCGACCGTACTCACGGGTCTGCCCGTCGGCATCGCTATCGGTCTGCTCGGGTACGGACTGGATTCGAGCGCATTCGTCGTCGGCGTGTTCGTCGCCAACGGAGTCGCCTTCGGTGCCGTCGGCGCCGTCTACCTCCGGCGGTGGCTCGGCGGCGTTCCGATTTCGTTCGCGGGGAGAGACGTTCGCCTCGTTGCGGTCGTGACGCTCGTCTCGCTGTCGTTCGCGCTCGCGGCCGAACTCGCCTTCGCGCTGTTCGGCGGCCCCGCGGCGGGGAGCCTCGTCACCGAGTCGATAGCCGCGGACCCGATGTTCTTCCTCGGGTACGCCGCGCTGTCCGTGTTCGTCATCGCGCCGGCAGAGGAACTCCTGTTCCGCGGCGCGATTCAGGGTCGGCTCCGACGCACGTTCGGGGCGCGGGGGGCGGTGTTCGGGGCGAGTCTCCTGTTCGCACTCCCCCACGCGCTGAACTTCGGCGGGGGGTACGTCACGGGGGCGTTTGCTGCGACCGTACTCTTCGTCGTCGCCCTCCTCTGGGGGTGGGCCTACGAGCGAACCGGCACCCTGGCGGTGCCGATACTCGTCCACGGCCTCTACAACACCGGTCTGGCGACCGTCTCGTACCTCTCGCACGTCGGCGTCGTCTGACCGCCGGCGAACCTCGAACGCGAGGTGACCGTCCGGCGCGGGGCGATGGGCGGTCGGTATCGCCGACCCGAACCCCGACCCCGCGGCGGCGACTGCTTATACGGGTGTGGCGCCTATGTCTCTCCAATGCCAGAGGAAGTGCTGTTCAAATCCGAGAGCAAGCAGAGCCGCGAAGAAATCGCCTCGTACCTCCGACAGGTCGCGGAGTCGCTCGAATCGGGCCGGAGCATCACGCTGACGGCCGGTTCGCAGTCAGTGACGATGGACCCGCCGTCCCGGCCCACGTTCGAGGTCAAGGCCGAGCGGGAGGGTCCGTCGGGCTCGCCGGGCGAGTTGAGCGTCGAGTTCGAACTCGAGTGGGACGAGAACGGCGACGACGGCGGGCACCTCGAAATCGAGTGAGCGGGGTGACCGCCCCCATCGTGCGGTCCGCCGGAACACCGACGTGAGCGTCGGACCGGTCACTCAGAGAGGTAGGTCTCCGCGAGTGCGTCCAGCGACTCGTGGTGCTCGGTGGAGTGTGGCGCGGTCAGCGGCGAGACGCTCACGTCGCCGTCCACGATAGTCCGCCGGTCGGTACCCTCCGGGTCCGGAACCTCGTCGTCCCGCATCCGCTGCCAGACGCGGTCGGTCAGGCGGATGCGGTCGCCGTTCTGTTCTGCGGTCATGTCGTACATCGTCGACGGGCGGGTGACGACCATGTCGGCCGGTTCTTCGCCAGCGAGCGGCGCGTTCACGTTCAGGTAGTCCGCCTGCTCGAACACGCCGGCACCGAGAGCGTGCTTCGACAGGTACGACGCTGCCGACGTAGCCTCGCGGTAGTCTCCGGGGTCAGTCCCGGCGGTCTGCCACTCGTCGGAGGGGACGTACAGCGAGACGGCGATAGCCGGAACGTCGAAGAAGGCGGCCTCGACGGCGGCGCTGACGGTTCCCGACCGCCCGAGGACGTACGCCCCCAGGTTCGCTCCCTTGTTGCACCCTGCGACCACGAGGTCGACGTCCGGACAGAGCGCCTCGATGCCGGCGACCACGCAGTCTGCCGGCGTCCCCTCGATAGCGTACCCCAGGTCGTGTTCGGACACGAGGACTTCGTTGGACATGGCGCGACCCACTGCGCTCTGGTCGTCCGCCGGCGCGACTGCGGTCACGGTTGCGAACTCCGAGAGGGCGTCGTAGAGCGCCCGGAATCCGACGCTCCCGATGCCGTCGTCGTTCGTCAGGAGAATAGACGGACCGTCTGTCATACTCCACCGTCCGCGGGAAGGCGCAAAAACACACCGTTTGACGCGAACGAGGCGCCTCCGACGGCCCCTCGTCGATTCCACGCCGCAGAACAGGATTTCGCTCCTGTTAACAGGTCGAGTTTCTGTTACGAGCTGCGTTACGGGAGTCATTCTTCGCCCGACCTCGTCGTTCATTCTCTCGGTATAGCCCGAATTACGCCGGTATTCAGGCTTTCTGACGCGCATCAGGTTCGATACGTTCGTTGATACGTTTTCTGGCTATCAGTCGACTCATACCGTCGGTGCGAGGTCTCCGCTCTGTGGGTGCCGGCAAGTAAAGATAGGGATAACGAGCCCCGAAACGGGCAATCCCCGCGTAATTTCACCGTAATCTACAGAATCACGCCCCAGAGACTATTCGGACTCGGTACTGGTAGGAATCGGCGTTATTCACGTGACTAACAAAGAGCGTAGACGCCCTGGTGTACGCTATGTCGACTAGCAACAGACCGACTTCGGCCGTTCTCACGGCAGTCGTCGTCGTGGTCCTGGCCAGCGCGGTGGCGATGTCGGGCGCGGTGGCGGGCACGCAAGGATTCTCGTTCGGCGGAGTAGAGTTCCCCTGGGCGGCGAACGATGCCCCCGGTAACGTGGTCGTCGAAGACACGCACGCGCCGTCGAAGATATGGACCGGCGACGACCTGACCGTCTCGGTGACGGTGAACAACACCGGCGAGGGTGACGCGACACGCCACGTCGAGGTGCTGGTCGACGGCGACGGCGACGGCACGCTCGACGTGGCAGGCAACCAGTCAGTGACGCTGGAACCGGGCGAGACGACCACGCTCAGGTACGCCGTCCCTACGGACGACTCCGGGACGAACGCGCTCGCGCCCGGCTCTCACGAGTTCCGTGTGACGACCGGCGACGACTCGCTGAACGGCACTCTCGAGTTCACCATTCTGAAACCCGCTCGCGTAACCGTCCAGGAGACGACTGTTCACGACCCACTGGTGTCGGGGACGCCCGGGCGGATGACCGCCACGGTGGAGAACGAGGGTGACTTCCGCGCCGGGCGGACTGTCAGCCTCACCGTGGACGTGGACGGCGACGGGAGCTTCGGGGCCGACGAACAGTTCGAGAACGCGTCGGTGAACGTCGACCCGCGGGGAACCGAGACGGTTTCGCTGTCGGTGCCGACGGACGAACTCGAACCCGGCACGTACACCTACCGGGTGGCCGGACGGACGAACAGCGTCACCGGCCAGTTCCAGCTCCTGGCGCCGGCCGCCTTCCAGGTGACTAACGTGACCGCCCCGTCGGACGCCGTCCGCGGCGAGACGGTGAACGTGACCGCCGTCGTCACGAACACCGGCGACGTGTCGGCGACGAAGACGGTGTCCGTCGAGACGAACGCCACCGGACTCGCGGCTATCGCGCCTCCCGCGAACGACACAGCCGCGAACGCCAGCGTCGAGGCGAACGCGTCGGACGCCGGCGACGCGAATGCGACTGCCGGTTCCGGGGCGAACGTGACGGCAGACGCCGCGGGGCCGTCGCTCTCGCGGACCGTCACTCTCGACGCGGGCGCGTCCGCCACCGTCCAGTTCCGGGCGACCACCGCGAACGTCAGCGCCGGCAACTACTCCGTGGGCGTCGCCTCCCCCGACCACAACGCGACGACGGCGCTCAGGGTCCGGGAGCCGCGATTCGTGGTCACCGCGCTGCGGACGCCCGACGTGGACGACATCGGCGACACGTACACCTTCGTCGGGACGGTCGTCAACAAGGGTGACGCGGCGGGCACCCAGACCGTGGACCTGCGAATCGACGTCGACGACGACGACGCGCCCGAATCTGTCGGCCTCAACAGGAGCGTCACGCTCGACGCCGGCGAGAAACTGCGGGTCGAGATAGAGATGGAGACCGGTCACATCTACGGCGAGGACCGGCCGACCGAAGACCTGGACGAAGGGACCTACATCTACGGGGTCTTCACCGAGGACCACAACATGACGACCACCGTCACCTTCCGCGAACCCAGCGGCGGGAGCAGCTCCAGCGGCAGTAGCGACGCCGGCAGCGAGGAGCCGATAACCGACCCGGTGGAGAACAACCCCTACGCTGTCACCCGCGACGAGGTGTCCCAGACGAAGTACAACCGGTACTACGAGGAGCTCAGCGGCGAGACGAAGAGCCAGATCGACGAGGTCTACCTCCGCCAACCGTTCACCGGCGACCTCACCATGGCCGACGTCAGGACGCGCGAGGAAATCGCCCGGGACCGCGGGTTCTACGACGGTGACCAGCACTTCGTGTTCTACGAGGAGATAACCGTCGAGCAGCAACAGGAGGTCGAGCAGGCGTTCGACGCCCAGTTCGAGAACGAACAGGGCGACTCCGTCGAATCGTGGGAGGAACTCGCGTGGATGCACTACGACACCTCCTTCGAGAACCTGAACGAGACCCAGAAGAACGACGTCAGGGACCGCTACCAGGACCAGTTCTAGCCAGCGCGAGTAGCTGGTCCCCCCGGCCCTCCCCTGAGTATCCCCCATCGGCCCTCTTCTGGTCCCCCGCTTCGGCCCTCTTCCGACTCCCTTCTCCGGCTTCTCCCGGTTCGTCGCTCGCTTCCAACCGGTTCACTGTCCGTTTCGTCGGATGCTCGCGGGCAACTCGTCACGGTGCCAGTCCGTCGCGCGAGATGCTCACCGCGGAGGGCGCTCAGGCGAGTCGGTCGACGACCGTCTCGCCGTCGACGACCAGGTTGTAGGCGTCCTCGTCGTCGTTCCAGAGCACCAGCACGTTCTCGAACGACAGCACGTCTCCGTAGTCGGCGCGTTCGAGGGCCGCGTTCAGCCCCGACTGCCGGGTGAGAACTGCGAAGTGCCCCACCGCCTCGCTCCCGTCGCCGACTTTGAACACCGGATTGGCGTCGCCCTCGGAGAGGTCGTGGCTCAACTTGACCGCCAGCAGGTCCACACGGTCGGTGACGTGTCGCTCCATCTCTGCCATCTTCGCGTGCCGAGACGCGCTCGCGCGAATCGGCGTCCGTCGCTCGCCGTCGGTCCGCAACACGACGTACGAGAACTGGACGCTGGTGTTGACGAACGTCCCCGGGTCGTCGTCGCCGGCGTCGTCCAGGCGTCGCTGGACGGACGGGACCGACAGCGACTGGCGCACGTCGAACGACCAGCCCCGGTCGGTCGGCGCCTCGCCGGGCCAGAGTCGGAGCGTCGGCGAGTAGACGTCGACGCCGGTGTCGGGCCCTGTCACGGCACGTTCGACCGACCGGAGTCCCGTACTCGTGTTCAGGTCCGCGGGCGCGATACCGACCAGCGACCCGCGGGGCGAGAGGCCGTCGAGGAGGCTCCGGACGACGGGGACGGGGTCGTCGAGTTCGCTGAGGACGTTCGCACAGAGAATCAGGTCGTACTCACCCTCCGGGTCGAACGTCTCCACTCGCTCCCGGTGGACCTCGACGTGGACGTTCCGCCGTCCGTCACCGACCAGTCGTTCGAACACGTCGGCCGCCGCGCTGGGTTCGAGGGCGTGGTACTCGACCAGGGCGTCGTCCGGGAGGTACGCCTCGATGCCGAGGGCCGGCCCGCCGACGCCCGCGCCGACGTCGAGGACGCGGAGGCGTCTGGGGAGCAGTCCGCGCTCGGCCAGGTCGTCGAGGACGTACCCGACCGTCGCGTAGAAGTCCGGCAGGTGGTAGATGGCGTAGCCGAGGGCGGCCGTCTCGTCGTACTCGACGGGGTTCTGGTGGTAGTAGTCCGCCTTCAGTCGCCGAATCGCCTCCCGCAGTCTGTCGCCCGACTCGCCCCCGGTCCAGTCGACCCCGAACCGCTCGACGAGGAGGTCCGCGAGCGCCTGCACGTGTCGCTCGGGGAGGGCGTCGGGCGCCCAGTTCGGCGGCGAGACGGGGTCCTCGGAGACGGGGATGAAGGTGCCGTCCTCGCGTTCGACCATGCCGATGTCGAACGCCTCCTCGCGGAGCACCTGCCTGACGACTGCGGGGTGGGGGTGCCCCTCGACGTACTCGCATATCTCCTCCGGGTCCACGGGGCGGACGTTCCGCAGGTACTGTGCGTTCGAGCGGACGGCGTCTCGGTCTATCATGTGTCCTCGGGCGCTCCGTGGTCTGTCTCCGCGGCGTCGTTGCCGTGGTGCGTCGCCTCGTCGGCATTTCGGCCGGCCTCCCGATAGAGGCGCTCGAACACCTCGGGGTCGGCTTCGGCGATGCGGCGGGCGGCGTCCGCCACGCGTTCGGCTCCGGGGAACGTCTCCTGAATGTCGCTGTACACCCGGGGGGTCCCGCCGGTGACCGACGCGACCAGGTCGTCCATCCCGTCCGAAACCGGCGTTCCGAACTCCTCGCGGACGCTCCTGGCGGCGAGGGCGTAGGCCAGCACCGCAGCGTGAGCGCTCGCCTGAACCGTCTCCATCGCCTCGTCGTGCTCCGCGGCGGTGGTCTCGAACAGGGAGTTTCCCGCGGCTCGCAGGTCGCCCAGGACGGCCTCGGTCACGGCGCCCGGCGCGTCCGGGACCACGGCGACGTTTCCGGGGGCGTTTTCGGGAGAGAAAAGCGGGTGCAGGCTGACGCGTTCCAGGTTGGCAGCGTGCTCCCGCATCGCTCGAACCGGCGTCGCCATCTCGCCGGCGACGTCGAAGACGGCGCGGTCCGCCCGCCGGGCGTGTGCGGCCACCGCGTCCTCGACTGCGGGCATCGGAACAGCGAGGCAGACGGCGTCGAACGTCCCGTCACCGTCCGGCGGAAGGGTCCCTCCTCCCAGTTCCCGGGCGGCGTCCGCCGCGGCGGACGGGTCCGCGTCCGCGAACGTCACGGTCGCGTCCACGCTCCGGGCGACCCAGCGGCCCATCGCCCCGGCGCCCACGACGAGCAGTTCCATTACAGGTGGCTTCGGCGCGCCCGTCTCAAAAGGGGTTCGGATGTCGCGAGCGGGAATTGGAGTCCGCTGACGTCGTGCGCTCCGCCCGGACTGGGCCTGGCGACCCGTGTCAGGAGCGGTCGTACTGGGGGTCGAACAGTTGCGCCGAGAGGGGGCCGGGGTCGCTCCCCTCGACCACGGCGTACTGCGAGAAGTCCTCGACGCCCGCCTCGGCGAGCAGTTCCTCGTCGTAGAAGGCGTTGCCCGAGCAGTCCCGCGGGTCGCGCCCGACCAGTTCCATCATCGCGTCGCAGACGACCTCCGGCGTGCGCCAGTCCTCGGGCGCCCCCATCTCGAAGTGACGCGTGGCCTCAGTCTCCACGGCGGCGACGGGCCAGAGGGCGTTGACGCCTATCGGTTCGTCGTCCAGTTCCGCCGCCAGCGACTTCGCCAGGAAGGTCATCCCGACCTTCGAGAGCGCGTAGGGTGCCTTGTTCGGGGCCGCGTTTACGCTCTGCGGCGGCGAGAGCATCACCACGTGTCCGTACCCCTGGTCGCGCATGTGCGGGAGTGCGGCCCGGGACGTCACGTAGGCGCCCCTGGCGTTGACGCCCATCAGCAGGTCGAACCGGCTCGCGGGGGTGTCGGCGACGCTGCCGAAGTGGATGGCGCCGGCGTTGTTCACGACCAGGTCTACGCTGCCGAACTCCTCGACGGTCCGGTCGACGGCCGACTGGACTGCCGACTCGTCTCGTACGTCCATCTGGATTGCGAGGGACTCGCTCCCCCGGTCTCTGATTTCCTCGGCCGTCTCGCCGATGGTACCAGGGAGTCTGTCGTGCGCCTCGGCGGTCTTTCCGGTCGAGACGACGGCGTCCGCGCCGGCCTCGGCGAACCGGAGCGCCAGAGCCTTGCCGATACCGCGACTCGTTCCCGTGATGAACGCGACGCGACCGTCGAGCGGGTCGGGTGACATGGCCTCCCGTACTTCCGGGGGTCACTTAGTTCACCGCCCGCGTTCAGTCCCAGTTCACCGCCCGCGTCCGGCCCGGGGAGTGACGCCACCCCGGAACCCACCCGGAGATTGGACGCGCCGCACCGACGAGTTCAGTTATCAAAGAACGCTGACAGGAACAGCGCGAAATTATCCCGTTTGATACCCGAAGGAATAGTTTTATTTCGTAGACGCCGATTTTCGAACTACCTTGCGATTTCCTCGCCTCCCGGGTCAGAACGGCGACGGTGACCGCGTCTACCTTCCGGTCGACTTCGAGGGGGACCCGACGCTCGTCCTCATCGCGTTCAGCTGGCAACAGCAGTCGCTCGTCGATTCCTGGACCCAGTTCGCCGACCGCCTGGTCGAGGAGTTCGAGGAGTTCGAGTACTACAGGCTCCACGTCGTGGGTCGGGAGGGGGGACTCCACCCGCCGATGCTGACCGGCGGGTTGCGTCCGACGCCCGGAACCGTCGACGGCGGCGAGCGAACCGTCGTCGTCCACGTGAACCGCCGGTCGTTCCGCCGGTCGCTGGGACTGGTCGGCGAGGCGACGATATACGCGCTCCTCGTCGACGACGAGTACGTCGTGCGTCGGGCCGCCGGGATGCTCACCCGAGACGTGGCCGACGGCCTCCGGTCGCTCCTCGAGGAGTGGGAGTCCGCCGACGCGCCAGCCGAGAGCGGAGTGTCGAGTGCCGTGGAAGCCGACGGCGACGCGCAGGCCGGCGAGTGACGGGCGGGACGCCACAGCAGCGAGCTTTCGAACTACCGCTCGCTCACCCGACGACGAACTCGACCGGGTACTCGGTGAGATTCTCGTAGCCGTCCTCGGTGACGACGACGATGTCCTCGATGCGGACGCCGCCGACCGCCGGGTCGTACAGGCCGGGTTCGATGGTGATGACGTGACCAGGTTCCAGTTCCCCGCCGTTGCGACTCACCCGCGGATACTCGTGAACGTCGAGTCCGACTCCGTGGCCGGTGCTGTGGATGAAACCCGTCTCGGTGGAGGGGTCGTCTCTGAGCGTCGGGTAGCCGGCGGACTCGTACACGTCGCAGACGACGTCGTGGACCTCCTCGCCTGTCGTCCCCGGTTCGACCGCGTCGAGCGCCGCCTGCCGGGCCTCGTCCGTGACCTCGAACCACTCGACGGCCGTCTCGTCTGGGTCGCCGACCACGAACGTCCGTGTCATGTCGGCGTGGTACTTGCTGACCTTGTGCCGGGGGAAGATGTCGACGATAATCGGCTCGTTCGCCGGTAGCTGTCCGGTCCCGCGGTTGTGCGGGTCGGCGGCGTCGCGGCCGCCGGCGACGATGGTCTCGTCCAGCGAACATCCCCGCCGCAGCAGTGTGACCTCTATCTCCTCTTTGACTCGCTCGCTCGTGAGCGGGTCTCCGTCGCGGATCAGGCCGCCGTCGACCACGTCCGCCTCCCGGAGGAGGGATTCCGCCGCGGCCATCGCCGCCTCGTTTGCTCGCTGGGCCTCGCGGACGTGGTCGAGTTCCGTCTCGGTCTTGACCGCCCGGACCCGGTCGACCACGTCGTCGAGTTCCGCGGTAACTGTCGTCCCGTGGTCCCGGAGGACGTCGGCCGTGGCGAGGGGGAACCGACCGGGAACCGCCACGTGGTCGACGTCTCGCTCGTCGAGGAACGCGGCGATAGCCCGGGCGCGGGCCTCGTGGGGACCGAACTCCTCGATTTTGTCCATGTAGTCGTACTCGGACAGCCGTACCACGTCCTCCGCGCGGCTCTCGGACTTCGCGCGCCCGTACTCCATGGGCGAGACGAGCAGCGAGAACTGACCCGGTCGGTAGAGGGTCACGAAGGGGTCGGGCGCGTCGAACCCGGACAGGTACCGCTGGGTCGAGTTCGAACTGTCGGCGTCGACCAGGTAGCCGTCGAACTCGTCCGCGAGGTACGCGTCGAGCGACGAGAGGTCGATGTCCATACTCCGTCTGCGCGGGGGCGTCCTAAAGGCGTACCGGGGTCGCTCCGCCGTCGCCGCGGCGAATTCGCGGTCCCGACGACGGACTCGGCCCCACCGAGCGCCACCGGCAGACTGGCCACCTCCGGTATCCTCTTTGTGACCCGCCGCAACGCCCCCGGTATGGACGTCACCATCGCCCCCTCGTCGGTCCGCGGAACCGTCCGCGCGCCGCCCTCGAAGAGCTACACGCACCGCGCAATCCTGGCCGCCGGGTACAGTGACGGTGCGCGCGTCACGCACGCGCTGGTCAGCGCCGACACGAAAGCGACGATGCGCGCCGTCGAGGCGTTCGGGGGCGACGTCGAACGCAAGGACGGCCGGCTGGACGTGACCGGCTTCGGGGGGCGTCCCGGCGTCCCGTCCACCGTCGTGGACTGTGCGAACAGCGGAACGACGATGCGACTGGTGACCGCCTGCGCGGCACTGGCCGACGGGACCACCGTCCTGACCGGCGACGGGTCGCTTCGCTCCCGGCCCCAGGGTCCGCTACTCGACGCGATAGGCCAACTGGGGGGTCGCGCCAGGAGCACTCGGAGCAACGGGCAGGCGCCCCTCGTAATCGATGGCCCCATCCGCGGGGGGGAGGTGTCCATCCCGGGCGACGTCTCCTCCCAGTACGTGACGGCGCTCCTGATGGCGGGCGCAGTCACGGACGAGGGCGTCGACGTGACCCTGGAGACCGAACTGAAGTCGGCCCCGTACGTCGACATCACCCTGGAGGTTCTCTCGTCGTTCGGCGTCGACGCCGAGGCGACGGCGTCGGGGTTCTCGGTGCCGGGCGGCCAGTTCTACGAACCGGCTGGCGGCGAGTACTCGGTGCCCGGTGACTTCTCCTCGATTTCGTACCTGCTGGCCGCGGGCGCCGTGGCCGCCGCCCCGGATTCGGACGTCGTCGTCGAGGGCGCGCACCCGAGTGCGCAGGGGGACAGCGCCATCGTCGACATCCTCCGGCGGATGGGCGCGGATGTCGACTGGAACCGCGAGGCCGGTCGGATAACGGTCGGCCGGTCGAACCTGTCGGGGGTGGAGGTCGACGTCGGGAACACGCCCGACCTCCTGCCGACGGTGGCGACGCTCGGGGCGGTGGCCGACGGCGAGACGACAATCGTGAACTGCGAGCACGTCAGGTACAAGGAGACCGACCGGGTGGCCGCGATGGCCGAGGAACTGACGACGCTCGGGGCCGAGGTGACCGAGGAGGAGGACGTGCTCACGGTCCACGGGGGCGATTCGGCGCTGACCGGCGCACGCGTGGACGGCCGCGGCGACCACAGAATCGTGATGTCGCTGGCGATTGCGGGTCTCGTCGCGGACGGCGAGACGACGGTGACCGGCGGCGAGCACGTCGACGTCTCGTTCCCCGACTTCTTCGACGCCCTGTACTCCATGGGCGCGTCGGTCAGCCGTTCCGACCGATAGGTCGAGGGCCGCCTGCGCCCGGGGGCGCCCGTCGCAGAACGTGGGTCCGCATGCGTCTCTCGTACTGGAGCACACTCGGTCTCCCGTGCAGCGGCACGCTTGCGCCTACCTGCAGGTCTAAATGGCCGGGTCACCGAAGGGCAGGCAATGAACGGGAATCGGTTCGGCCGACTGTTCCAGGTCACGACCTACGGCGAGAGCCACGGCCCGGCGATGGGGGTCACCGTCTCGGGGTGTCCCGCGGGTCTCGAACTCGCCGAGGAGGACGTCCAGCGCGACCTCGACCGCCGGAAGCCCGGTCAGTCGATGATAACCACCTCGCGGGGGGAGCCTGACGAAGTTCGAATCCAGTCCGGCGTCCAGGACGGGTACACGACGGGGACCCCAATCGGGATGGTCATCCAGAACAAGGACGCGCGGTCGAAGAAGTACGAACCGTTCGTCACCGCGCCGCGCCCGAGCCACGGCGACTTTACGTACTCGGCGAAGTTCGGGACGCGAAACTGGGGCGGCGGCGGTCGGTCCAGCGCCCGGGAGACCGTCAACTGGGTGGCTGCGGGGGCCATCGCCAGGAAGATTCTCCGGGCCCACGACGTCGAGGTGAAAGCCCACGTCAACCAGATAGGCGACGTGGAGGCGCCTCCGGTCTCCTTCGAGGAGATGCTCGAACACAGCGAGGAGAACCCGGTCCGGTGTGCCCACCCGGAGACGGCCGAGCGGATGCGCGAACGAATCGACCAGTACCAGGAGGAGGGCGACTCCATCGGCGGGTCCATCTACTTCGAGGCCCGGGGCGTGCCCCGGGGACTCGGCGCGCCGCGGTTCGACGGCGTTCCCGCCCGACTCGGCCGCGCGATGCTGTCGGTTCCCGCCGCGACCGGCGTGGAGTTCGGCCTCGGGCGCGAGGCGCGCGAGTGGACCGGGTCCGAACGGAACGAGGACTGGGCATTCGACGAGGACGCCGACCCAGTCCCGGAGGGGAACAGCCACGGGGGCATCCAGGGCGGTATCACGACGGGGCAACCGGTCTACGGCGAGGTGACGCTCCACGCGCCGACGTCGATACCCAAGACCCAGCGCACCGTCGACTGGGAGAGCGGCGAGGAGAAGGACATCCAGGTCATCGGTCGCCACGACCCGGTATTGCCCCCGCGGGGCGTTCCGGTGGTGGAGGCGATGCTCGCGCTAACGCTCGTGGACTTCATGCTGCTCGGCGGGCGAATCAACCCCGACAGGATGGACGACGACCCCGGCGAGTACGACACCGACTACCACCCGTCGAGTCCGGACGAGGAGTGACCACTCGCGGCGGCGGAGCGGGTGGCGCGCAGCCCCCGTCGGCGGCGAATCGCCTCGGGCGCCGCCGCCGAATCCCGGAGACGAGTTTTTCGACGTTCATACCAAAGCTGAGACGGAGAATATATTAACATCAGAAATTATCTCGCATTTTGTTTGTGTTGTTGGAGAATATAAGGACCTTCATTATCTTTCATTGCTAACCCATAGCAAAGGCTTTAATCGCTAGCCCATAAAAAGCCGAAATAGTGGCCCCTTGTGGGCCGTGACCCCAATATGACTGACAGTGAACTTATCTGGCGCATCGCAGGTGGCTCCGGTGACGGGATCGCCTCGACGAGCCAGAACTTCGCCAAGGCCTTGATGCGCTCGGGCCTCCACGTCTTCACGCATCGGCACTACCCGTCGCGTATCCGCGGCGGTCACACGTACACCGAGGTACGCGCCTCGGGTGACCCCGTCAAGTCGCGCGGCGACGGGTACAACTTCCTGCTGGCGCTCGGCGACTCGTTCGCCCGGAACGCCACAGAGGGCGCCTACTACGGCAACGAAGAGCTCAAACCACTCTCGGAGAACCTGGACGAACTCCGCGAGGGCGGCGTCATCGTCTACGATTCGGGCCTGCTCGACGCGAGCGAGATAGACGACTTCGAGGACCGCGTCGAGGAGAACGACTGGCACGTCTACGACATCGACCTCCGGTCGCTCGCGCGCGAGCACGGGCGCGACGTGATGCGGAACACGGCCGGCGTCGGCGTCACGGCCGCGCTGACCGGTATCGACCTCGACTACATCGAGGAACTGATGAGCGAGGCGATGCCCGACAAGATCCTCGAGCCGAACCTCTCCATCCTCGAGGAGTCCTACGAGATGGCGATGGACCTCGACCACTCGCACGACGTGCAGGTGCCCGAGGGAGACCACGACGAGGAGCAGGTCCTCATCTCCGGGTCCGACACCATCGCGTACGGGGCGCTCGACGAGGGCTGTCGGTTCATCGCGGGCTACCCGATGACCCCGTGGACCGAAGTGTACACCATCATGTCCCAGAATCTGCCCGAGGTCGGCGGCATCTCGGAGCAGGTCGAGGACGAGATCGCCGCGGCCGCGCTGGCGCTGGGCGCCAGCCACGCCGGCGTCAAGGCGATGTCCGGGTCCTCGGGCGGCGGCTTCGCGCTGATGTCCGAACCGCTCGGCCTCGCCGAGATGACCGAGACCCCGGTCGTCCTCGTCGAGGCGACGCGGGCGGGCCCCTCGACCGGGATGCCGACCAAGCCGGAACAGGGCGACCTGGAGCACGTCCTCTACACGAGCCAGGGCGACTCCAACCGCGTCGTGTTCGCCCCGGGTACCGTCGCCGAGGCCTACGACCACGCGCGGATGGCGTTCGAAATCGCCTACGAGTACCAGATTCCGTCCATCATCCTCTACGACCAGAAGATCGGCGGGGAGATGATGAACGTGCCCGCGAGCCACTTCGACCGGGAGCCCAACCCGTCGCTCGGGAGCGTCCTCACCGAGGAAGAGCTCCAGGACGCGCCCCACGACGAGTCCGGCAAGTTCTCGCGGTACCAGTACGACGGCGAGAACGGCGTCAGTCCGCGCTCGATTCCCGGCCAGAAGGACGGCCGGTTCCTCACGACGGGCAACGAGCACATGCCCGAGGGCCACATCAGCGAGGACCCCGACAACCGCGTCATGCAGATGGACCGACGGATGCGGAAACTCGAGTCCATCCGCGAGCGCGTCAACGGGAACGACACCCTGCAGACCTACCACGGCCCCGAGGACGCCGAGTACGGCATCATGACCTACGGGAGCCAGCAGGGCACCGTCGAGGAGGCCGTCGACCGACTCAACGAGAACGGGCACTCGGTGAAGTCCCTGGGCGTCGGCGCGATGGCCCCGTACCCGCGAGAGGAAGTCAGCGAGTTCCTGGAGAGCGTCGACGAGTGTCTCGTGGTCGAGATGAACGCCACGGGGCAGTTCCGCGGCCTGACCCAGAAGGAACTCGGGAAGTACGGCGAGAAGCTCTCGAGCTTCCTGAAGTACAACGGCAACCCGTTCGAGCCGGGTGAAATCGTCGACGGATTCGAGGCCAGCATCGTCGAGGACGGGGAGCTCCCCGGCCACGAGACCAAGTTCGTCCCAGCGGCGGGTGATTAACTATGAGTACGTTCAGCGCAATCGGAGAAGAACGAGAGATAGACCGCGAAGAGTTCACGCCCGGTCTGGAACCCCAGCCCACCTGGTGTCCGGGATGCGGTGACTTCGGCGTCCTGAAGGCGCTGAAGCAGGCGCTCCCGGAAGTCGGCCGGTCGCCCGACGAGACGATGCTCGTCACCGGTATCGGCTGCTCGGGGAAGCTCAACAGCTACCTCGAAGCGTACGGCTACCACTCCATCCACGGCCGCTCGCTGCCCATCGCTCGGGCGGCGAAGCTCGCCAACCCCGGCCTCGAAGTCATCGCCGCCGGCGGTGACGGCGACGGCTACGGCATCGGCGGGAACCACTTCATGCACACGGCCCGAGAGAACCACGACATGACCTACATCGTGTTCAACAACGAAATCTTCGGGCTCACGAAGGGGCAGACGTCGCCGACGTCGCCGAAGGGTCACAAGTCCAAGACCCAGCCCCACGGCAGCGCCAAGGACCCCGTCCGTCCGCTGTCGCTGTCGCTGACCTCGGGCGCGTCCTACATCGCACGGACGGCCGCGGTCAACCCCAACCAGGCGAAGGAAATCCTCGTCGAGGCCATGGAGCACGACGGCTTCGCTCACGTGGACTTCCTGACCCAGTGTCCGACCTGGAACAAGGACGCCAAGCAGTACGTCCCCTACATCGACATCAACGAGTCGGACGACTACGACTTCGACCCGACGAACCGCCAGGAAGCCCAGGAGATGATGTTCGAGACCGAGAACAAACTCCACGAGGGCGAGGTGCTGACCGGGCGGTACTACGTCGACGAGGAGCGACCCTCCTACCAGGAGGAGAAGCAGGCAATCGGTGAGATGCCCGAGGAACCACTCGCAGAGCGCTACTTCGACGACGACTACGAGTGGGAGCGTTCCTTCGACAACTTCCTCGACAAGCACCGCTAACGGTCGCTCGTCGCGGTCTCCCGGACGATTTTTCACGGTCGGCCCGGCAGTACTACTCGTCAGCGGTGGATTTTAGGTAGACCAAAATTTGTGGGGCGAGGTGAGAGTTTGATTTTTGACGACACAGTCTCGTTTGCAGATTCGCAAGATATTTTTTTCACCCACGTAAAGGACCGGGTATGGACGCTTCGTCTACTGAGGGTCGCATCCTCCAGGTCCTCGAGGAGGACGCGCAGGCCTCGTATTCTGACATCGCGGAGCAGGCGGGGGTCTCGAAACCGACGGTCAGGAAGTACATCCAGAAACTGGAAGAGGAGGGCGTCATCATCGGCTACTCGGCGGACGTGGACCCGAAGAAGCTCTCGGGACAGTCCATCGCGCTGGTCGGGCTGGACGTCGAGAGCGAGCAGTACGTCGGCGTCACGCGGGCGCTGAAGAATCTCGACGCCGTCGAAGCCCTCTACACGTCCTCCGGCGACCACATGCTGATGGCCGAGGTCCGCGCCTCCGACGGCGACGCCCTCGGCGACGTCATCAGCGACGAGATACTGACGATAGACGGCGTCCGCGCCGCGCACCCCTCGTTCCTCCAGGAACGACTCAAGTGAGTTCCCGGTCGGTCCGGGGCCGCCCGGGTCCGAGAGCACACCGCCTCGCTCGCTCGACCGCACCGCGCCACTTTCACTCCGCTTTCCAAACGTTCACGTCCCTCTGTCGCCGAGTGTGGCTATGGGTGACGGGACGCTCCCCGGTGTCCAGTCCGACGAGGACGCTCGCATCGTCCTGCACGTGGACATGGACTGCTTCTACGCCTCCTGCGAACGACTCCGGGACCCGTCGCTGACAGGGGAACCCGTCGTCGTCGGGATGGGGTTCGAACCGGGGGAGTCTCACGGCGCCGTCGCCACCGCGAGCTACGAGGCCCGCGAGTACGGCGTCGAGAGCGCCCAGCCGATTTCACGGGCCCTCGACGCCCTCCCCCGCGTGGCAGACGCGACGGACGACCCGGACGTAGACGCCGCGGAGGCCGGCCACTACCGGCCGGTGGACATGTCGTTCTATCAGGAGGTAGCCGCGCAGGTCAAGGACATCCTCCACGACTGCGCCGACACCGTCCGGGAAGTCAGCATCGACGAGGCGTACCTGGACGTGACCGGACGGACCGCCTGGCAGCGAGTCGACGGCGGCGACCGGACGCTCGCCGAGGGGTACGCGCGGTACGTCAAACAGCGCATCGCCAGAGAGGTAGGCGTCCCGGCCAGCGTCGGCGTCGCCCCGAACATGAGCACTGCGAAGGTGGCCAGCGACTTCGACAAACCGGACGGCCTGGTGGTCGTCGAACCCGGGTCGGTCCGGGAGTTCCTGGCGCCGCTGTCGGTCGACGAGATTCACGGCGTCGGTCCCGTGACGGCGAGCGAACTCGGCGAGATGGACATCGAGACGGCCGGCGACCTGGCGGCGGCGGACCCCGACGCGCTCACCGACCGCTTCGGGGAGCGCGGCCGCGAGTTCCACGCCCGGGCGCGCGGCGAGGACGACAGGGAGGTCACGCCGACCGGACGGCCCAAGAGCCTCTCGCGGGAGTCGGCGTTCACCGGCGCGACGGCAGACGAATCCGAGAAGCGCGAGAAGATTCGAGCGCTCGCCGCGGACGTCGCCGACCGGGCCACCCAGCGGGGGGCCCTCTACCGGACAATCGGAATCAAGGTGGTGACGCCGCCGTACGACGTCCACACGCGGGCGAACTCCCTTCCCGGTCCGGTCGACGACCCGGACCTCGTCGAGGAGGTTGCGCTGTCGCTGCTCGAGGAGTTCGCGGACGACCGGGTCCGGAAGCTCGGCGTCCGCGTCTCGAAGCTCAGTTTCGGCGACGAACAGCAGACCAGCCTCGACGGCTACGCGGAGGTCCAGGGCGGGGCCGACGCGGGCGACGATGCGGATGCAGGCGACGATGCGGATGCAGGCGACGATGTCGGCACAGACGACGATGTCGGCACAGACGACGATGTCGGCACAGACGACGATGTCGGCACAGACGACGATGTCGGCGCAAACGAGGATACCCACGCCCGGGTGAAGCGGTCGGGACCGGACGGACAGGTCTCGCTCACCGAGTTCGACCGCGAGTGACCGACAGACGGACGGCTGACGTTCGCACGCTCCGGGACCCGTACGGGCGTATCGAGGGGTTGCACTTATGATGCGGCACTTCGAGTAGCCGGCAAGGCCAGATGACGGACACGGAAACCATCACGGTTGCGGACGTCAGCACGGGCGTCGGGGGGAGCGACGAGGCGGAGGCGGGGACGACTGTCTCGCTGCCCGCCGTCGAGATTCTGACGGGGCGCGGGTTCATCACCGGCAAGTCGGGGTCGGGGAAGTCGAACACCGCCAGCGTCGTCATCGAGAACCTCCTCTCGAAGAACTTCCCGGTGCTCATCGTGGACACGGACGGGGAGTACTACGGGCTGAAAGAGGCCTTCGAGATACTGCACGTCGGGGCCGACGACGAGTGCGACATCCAGGTGAGCCCCGAGCACGCAGAGCGAATCGCGTCGCTCGCCCTGGAGCAGAACGTGCCGATAATCCTCGACGTCTCCGGGTACCTCGACGAGAGCGTCGCCAAGGAGTTGCTCCTGGAGACGGCGCGCCACCTCTTCGCCAAGGAGAAGAAGCTGAAGAAGCCGTTCCTGATGCTCGTCGAGGAGGTCCACGAGTACATCCCCGAGGGCGGGGGCCTCGACGAGACGGGCAAGATGCTCATCAAGGTTGGCAAGCGAGGACGGAAACACGGACTGGGCATCGTCGGCATCTCCCAGCGCCCGGCCGACGTGAAGAAGGACTTCATCACCCAGTGCGACTGGCTGGTCTGGCACCGCCTCACCTGGCGCAACGACACCAAGGTCGTCAAGCGCATCCTCGGCTCGGAGTACGCCGACGCAATCGAGGACATGGGCGACGGCGAGGGCTTTCTGGTGACTGACTGGAGCGAGTCGGTTCGCCGCGTCCAGTTCCACCGCAAGCAGACGTTCGACGCGGGTGCGACCCCCGGACTCGACGACTTCGAGCGCCCCGAACTCAAGTCGGTGAGCGGCGACCTGGTGGCCGAACTGCGGGACATCTCGGACGAGAAGGAACAGCGCGAGAGTAAACTCGCGGACCTGCGCCAGGAACTGGACAGGAAAGACCAGCGAATCGACGAACTCGAACAGGAACTGAAGGAGGCCCGCGACCTCCGACAGATGGCCGACCAGTTCGCGCAGGCGCTCATGGGGAAGGCCGAGGCGCCGTACCGCGGCGGCGAAGGACGGAACCTCTCACGCCCCGAGGAGCGACAGGCCGCCCTCGAAGACTACGAGGCGGAGAAGTCGGCGACCGGCGGCGAGTCGGCCTCGGGCAAATCGGTGGCCGCGAGCGGGTCGGAGGCACCCGCCGAGTCGTCGCCTCCGGACGTCGTTCCGGCGGACGGTGAGGCGTCGTCGAACTACGGACCCACGTCGCCGGCGCCGGCACCCGCCGCGGACGCAAACGCGGACCACTCCCCGGCGACCGTACCCGAACCGTACCCCGGATTCGCTCCCGGAAATGGGAGACTCGCCGCCGGATTCGACGACGAGACGCCGCCCGCGCCGTCCACGCAGGACGGGTCGCTGACAAGGCAGGCGGTGGTCGAGACGCTGACCGGCATCGTGGAACGACTCGACCCGATTTCGCGGGGGATGCTCGCGTACTACCGGGACCACGGCGTCAGCGAACCGGTCGAGGCGCACGTGGCCGCCGGCGGGTCAGGCGACCGGAACCGCGCCTACAGTCGCAACCGGCCGCTCCGCCGGGCGGGGCTGATTCGCCACGCGGGCCGCGGCCGGTACGCCTACGCCATCCCGGACGTGGTTCGCGAGGAGTACGCGGACCGTCTGAGCGAGGCCGAACTGGCGGCCACCGTCAGCGCCGTGGAGGACTCGTTCGTAGAGGACGGCTGATTCGCCGGTCGTAGAGGACGGCTGATTCGCCGGTCGTAGAGGACGGCTGATTCGTCACTCACGAACCGTTCGTCACCGCGGTCGCTCTCGGCGTCGATACGCTACGCGTCGAAAAATTGTGCTGGGTTTCCCGGGTCTACAGCGGGGAGACGAGGTCTTCGAGCACCGCGCGCGGGTCGTCTGCCTTGGCGACCCCGCTGGCGAGGAGGATGCCCGTCGCGCCCAGGTCGCCGGCGGCGTCCACGTCGTCGCCGGTGGAGACGCCGGCGCCGCAGAACACCTCGACGTCCTCGTCGACGGCGGCCGCCGCCGAGACGGCGTCCCTGACGATGTCCGGGTCGGCCGAACTGACCGAGACGTCCCCGCCGATGAGTTCCGGCGGTTCCACGGCCACGGCGTCGGGCGACAGGTTCGTCACCGCCCCGATCTGTTCGGGATTGTTCCCGCAG
>JBEPXT010000042.1:0-23579 GCA_041641795.1 Salinigranum sp. | reverse complement strand
CGTCTCCTTCGCCGTGCGCCACCCCGACGTGACGGACGAGGACGAGGACCTCGCGGGCCAGCTCGCCACCGACCCGGAGATAGCGAGTCACGTCCGGGCGATACGGGACCTGGTCCACGAGAACGAGTCGACGCTGATATTCGTCAACACGAGACAAACCGCCGAGGCGCTCGGGTCGCGGTTCAAGACGCTCTCCGAACCCGTCGGGGTCCACCACGGGTCGCTCTCGAAGGACGCCCGCATCGAGGTGGAAGACGCGTTCAAGGCCGGCGAGGTCGACGGTCTCATCTGCACCTCGTCGATGGAACTCGGCATCGACGTCGGGCGGGTCGACCACGTCGTCCAGTACGGGAGTCCCCGGGAGGTGTCGCGCCTGCTCCAGCGGGTCGGGCGGGCGGGTCACCGGCGCGACCGCGTCTCCGAGGGGACCATCGTCACGACCAACCCGGACGACACCATCGAGGCGCTGGCTATCGCCCGGCGTGCCGTGGCCGGAAAGGTCGAACCGGCCCACGTTCACCACGGCAGCCTCGACGTGCTGGCGAACCAGGTCGTCGGCCTCGTCATGGACTTCGGCGAGGTCGACGCCCGGCGGGCCTACCGCATCGTGACCAGGGCGTACCCGTTCCGCGACGTCGACGAGGAGACGTTCCGGTCGGTCGTCCGCGAAGTGGCCGGCAACCGGTTGCTGTGGCTCGACGAGGAGGCGGACGCCCTGGAGAAGTCGGGCGGCACCTGGAAGTACTACTACCGGAACCTGTCGATGATTCCCGACGAGGAGACCTACGAGGTTCACGACCTCTCGACCCGGGGCCACATCGGGACGCTGGACGAGAAGTTCGTCGTCAACTTCGCGGAACCGGGGGCCACGTTCATCCAGCGAGGCGAGATGTGGCGCATCGAGGAGGTCGATGATGAGGAGGGGCGCGTGAACGTTTCGCCGGTCGAGGACCCCGGGAGCGAGGTGCCCTCCTGGGTGGGGTCAGAGATACCGGTCCCCGCGGCCGTCGCCCGCGAAGTCGGGGAGATGCGGGCGGTGGCCGCCGAGCAGTTCGAGGCGGGGGCGGCGCTGACGGCGGTTGCCGGTGAGTTCGCCGGGCGATACCCCGCCGACCGGTCGACGATCGCCGCCGCACTCCGGCCGGTCGAGCGACAGGTCGACGCGGACGCCCCGGTACCGACGGCCGACCGCCTGGTCGTCGAGGGACAGGCGGGAACTGTCGTCCTCGACGCCACCTACGGGCACAAGGTGAACGAGACGCTCGGCAGAGTGCTGTCGGCGCTGGTCGGACAGCGGACCGGGTCGTCCGTCGGGATGGAGGTCGACCCGTACCGCGTCGAGTTCGAGGTGCCCGCCAAAGTCGCGCCCGAGACGTTCGTCGAGGTGCTCGAATCCGTGGACCCCGACCACGTCGAACCGCTGCTGGAACTGGCGCTCAAGCGGTCGGACACCCTGAAGTTCACGCTCACGCACGTCGCGTCGACGTTCGGCGCGCTCAAGCGATACCAGGGCCGGAGTCGGTTCGGAGCCGGTCGGTTGCTCGCGGCCCTGGAGGACACCCCGCCGTTCGACGAGGCGGTCCGCGAGGTGTTCCACGAGGACCTGGCGGTCCCGGAAACCGCGGCGCTCCTCCGCCGGATTCAGGGCGGCGAAGTCGAACTTCTCACTGTCGGGGGGCGAACGCCCCTGGGAACGGGCGGCCGGTCGAGCGGCCGGGAGCTGCTCGTCCCCGAGAACGCTGACGCCAGCGTCATCCGGGCCGTGAAAGACCGCATCGCCAACGACCGGGTCATCCTGCTCTGCCTCCACTGCACCGAGTGGACCCGACGGACGAAAGTCAAGCGCGTCCCGGAGCAACCGACCTGCCCGGAGTGCGGGTCGACGCGGATTGCGGCGCTGAATCCGTGGGAGGACGACGTCGTCCAGGCGGTTCAGTCGAAGGACAAGAGCGAGCAACAGGACGAGTTGACCCGGCGGGCCCACCGGAACGGCAACCTGGTCCAGAGCCACGGGAAGCAGGCGGTCGTCGCACTCGCGGCCAGGGGGGTCGGTCCGCAGACGGCCGCGCGAATCATCGGCAAACTCCGGCGCGACGAGGACGACTTCTACCGCGACATCCTGGAACAGGAGCGGCGCTACGCCCGGACGCGGTCGTTCTGGGACTGACCCCGTCGAGTGATGGGTGGAGAGGGTCACGACGGATTGTCGTCGTCGAGTACCGCGGCGCAGCAGTACGGGGAGGGGTTACGGTTCGACCTCGACCCAGTCGCGGGAGCAGATGTAGGCGCCGGTGTCGTCCACAACGTAGAGGATGTCGCACATGAAGTACTGACTGGAGGAGGGGTCACAGGCCGGAAGTTCCGGCGTTCGTCGGTTCGCATCTCGGGTATCGGTCATTCGAAGTCTCCGGGATCCGCGTCAGTGTCGGTGCTCGCTCAGGGTACTGGTCTCGGTATCCGGGCCGCTGTCGGGCCAGTCGGCGTCCCAGTCCTCCCACTCGGCGAGGGGGTCGTCGTTCCACTCTGCGTATCCGCCCGACTCGACGCGGTAGACGAGCGCCCAGTATCCGACGGTGAACGCGACCAGGACGACCGGAAACAGCCATCCTCCGGGGACCCGGTGTTCGGCGGCGAGTACCACCGCCCCGGTGACGAGAACGACGAAGACCACCCCGCCAATCAGCAGGGACGCGCCGACGAGCAGCACGACAGCTATCTCGACGACTCGCTGGGTTCCGGTCACTGGGGTATCGGTGTCGGGTTGCATGGCTGGTGAGCGCCGTTCGTTGTCTCCACTGCCGCGGCGTTCTCAGGATAAAATTCGCTCGGCTACGGCGTAGGACTGTTCGTTGATAATCAATTTACTTTATGAACCACTTATGTGCAGCGCGGGGATGCAACGGCGGGACTAGTACTGGAACACCTGGCGGACGATTTTCGATTCGGCGTTGTTGAGACGGCGCGAGACGGCCTGCTTGGTCACCTCGAACTCCGCGGAGAGGTCGGCCAGAGAGATGTCCCGCGGGCGGTTGTAGTATCCCCGTTTGACGGCCACTTCGAGCGTCTCCCGCTCGGTCTTCGTGAGCATCGAGATGTCGAGCATCTCGACGCAGTTCGGGGCCTCTATCGGCTGGATTCGGAGCACCTCGACCGTCCCGACAGCCTTCAGGTCGTCGTACAGTCCCGTCAGTTCGTCCTTGTCCACGAGACACGTCTGGATGCGAATCGCGTCCCTGGACACTTCCGTGATGCGCGGGATGGCGCCGTGAGCGAGGAAGAGTCTGCAGGTACAGGCGGGCGTCAACACGTGCTTGACCTCCGGGTGGCCCGACGAATCTGGCGTCGCCACGACGAGATGACAGGTGTCGTCGTGTATCTCCCGTTCGACCACCTGGACGGACGGCGCGTAGTCGAACAGGGGACAGGCAGTCTTGTCCGCAGGCGTGATCGAGAAATCGACTTGAATCTCCGGCGTCTTCACGACCATCCGTCTCGTAATCCTCCACGGTACCGTACGCGTATCGCGGGCATGGGGCTTACTTCGTCACTCACCAACTCTGGTGGCGTGTTAGCATCCCCGACTCGTCGCCGAATTCCAGTGGCCCGCGGTTCCCGCCAGGAGGCACCGCGGGCGCACCGAACGCCAACACGACCTCGAACGAGCGTCCGCAACCGACACGCCGGGTCGACGAAGCACCCGACTGTGACCCCGTCTGCTGTCGAGGCCGGGGGGAGTGCGGTGTGTCCCTGCTGAGTTTCCGTCGAGGGGCCGCGGACCGGTCGAACGAGGGACGGAGGGGAGGGAGACGGAGGTAGCGAAAGCGTGCCACGTTCGGATTCCGGACCGACACGTCGGCGCGAGCGTCCGGTCCGTCAGCCGGTCGCGCTGACCCCTCCGGAGTAGTTGTTGGGGCGCGGCGCCGTATTCCTGTTCGTTGATTGTAAAATCCGTTTACCCCCCGAGCGATTATCTCGACGCAGTACGGGTGCAAGCGAGTGTCCGGGCGGACGGGCGTGGACGTGCCCCCCTCACCCGAGCGTCGGTGCGACCGAATCGAGCGCGGTTTCGAAGTGCGCTGCCGTCAGGCGTACCTCGTCCGCGTGTTCGTTTGCCTCCGCTCCCTCGTACCGGTCGGCGACTGACTCGATGGCGAGCATCGCCGCCTCCCGGCAGATTGCGGCGATGTCCGCGCCCGTGTAACTGGTGGTTCGTTCGGCGAGCGCGTCCAGGTCGACGTCCTCGGCGAGCGGTTTGCCCTCCGTGTGGACAGCGAAGATGGCACGGCGCGCCAACTCGTCGGGGGCGGGGACTTCGACGTGCGACTCGAGGCGACCAGGCCGGAGGAGGGCGTCGTCGAGGGCGTCCCGCCGGTTCGTGGCAGCGAGGACGACGAGATTCGGATTCTCCGAGAGGCCGTCCAGTTCGGTGAGCAGCTGCGAGACCACTCGCTCGGAGACGCCGGAGTCCCCGGACACCGAATCTCGACTGGTCGCGATGGCGTCTATCTCGTCGAAGAAGACGATGGACGGCGCGGCCTGCCGCGCCCGCTCGAACACCTCTCGAACCGCCTTCTCGGACTCGCCGACGTATCGGTCGAGCAGCTCCGGGCCGGCGACGTGGATGAAGTTCACCTCGCTCTCGGCGGCGATAGCGCGCGCCAGCAGCGTCTTCCCCGTCCCCGGCGGGCCGTACAGCAGGATTCCGGACGGCGGGTCGGTGTTCGCCGCCTCGAACAGCGGCCCGTAGCTGAGCGGCCAGGTCACGGCGCGTTCGAGTTTCCGCTTGGTCTCGCCGAGTCCGCCGACGGCCTCGAACCCCTTCGTCGGCGCCTCGGCGACGTACTCGCGCATCGCGCTCGGTTCGACGGACGCCATCGCGGCCTCGAAGTCCGCTCTCGTGACCGTCAGCTCCCGAATCGAGGGTCCGTCCTGCGCGCGCCGGGAGCGTCTGAGCGCGGTCATCGCGGCCTCCTTGGTGAGCGATTCCAGGTCGGCGCCGACGAATCCGTGAGTGCGCGACGCGAGTCGGTCGAGGTCCACGTCGGACGCCAGCGGCATCCGCCTCGTGTGCACGTCCAGAATCTCCCGTCGCCCCGCCTCGTTCGGGACGCCGACCTCGATTTCCCGGTCGAACCGTCCGCCGCGCCTGAGCGCCGGGTCGAGGTCGTTGACCCGGTTGGTCGCCCCGATGACGATGACGTCGCCGCGGGCTTCCAGGCCGTCCATCAGCGACAGCAACTGCCCCACGACCCGGTCCTCGACGTCGCCGCCGTCGTCTCGCTTTGCCGCGATGGAGTCGAGTTCGTCGAAGAAAACGATGGCGGGCGCCTCGCGCCGAGCCCGTTCGAAGACCTCTCGGAGTTTCTCCTCCGACTCGCCTTTGTACTTCGACATTATCTCCGGCCCGGAGATGGAGATGAACGTCGCGTCCACCTCGTTGGCGACGGCCTTGGCGATGAGCGTCTTCCCGGTGCCCGGCGGGCCGTACAGGAGGACGCCCTTGGGGGACTCGACGCCGAGGTGGGCGAACACCTCCGGTTCCGAGAGGGGGAGCTCTATCATCTCCCGGACCAGGTCGAGTTCGTCGTCGAGTCCGCCGATGTCCTCGTAGGTGACTCCCTGCTCGGCGGACGACGCCGCCTGTGTGACGGGGTCCGCCTCTGCCGTCGCCTCGTCCCGCTGTTCGTCCTCCGAGGCGGACGTCCCCCGAACCTCCACAGTCACATCCGTGTCTGCGGTCACCCGGACTGTGCCCGAGGGATCGGTGCGCGTGACGACGACCGGATAGTCGCTCAGCCGGTCGATTCGCACCCGCTCACCGGTCCGGACCGGCCGGTCACGAAGCTCCCGGTGGACACGGCGCTCCAGGGCGTCCCTGTCGACGTCCGCGAACGCGTCGGGCGCCGCGACCGTAATTGCCTCCGCCCTCGACACCGAGGCCTTCGTGACGCGAACCGTCTCGCCGACGTGGACGCCGGCGTTCGTGCGCGTGTCGGCGTCGACCTGAATCGTCCCCGGTTCGGCGTCCGGACGGGCCGGCCAGAGTTTGGCCACCGCCCGACGCTCTCCTTCGATGAGGAGGGTGTCTCCGGAGAGAACTCCGAGTTGCTTTCGGGCCGACTCCGGAATTCGGGCGATGCCGCGTCCGGCGTCCCGCTTCTCGGCCGCTCTGACCGTCAGTTCGAGACCCGGGTCGTCTGTCATGCACGCCGCTTGGGAGGCACGCGACTTTACGCTTCTTGCGGGCGCGTTCGCCAGGGGACGCGGCAGCATCTCCGGCGAACGCGTCTCGTCTCGATGGGAACGTCAGAACTCGTTCCGGACGGGTCCGCGTGGCTCTGACGACACCCCGGCGGGGTCAGTTCGGGTCGCGTCTGTGCAGATTGCCCCCGGCCGGAGCGACCTCGCCACCGGCGTTGCCTTCACACGAAACATTCGAGAAATATACTGCCGGAAACCATGCTAAAATTTCTGATACGAGCGCCGGAGCCGTCCCGCGTTCGCGCAAATATTCGTGCGTATCGAAACCCCCAATTGCACTCCGTCACTCGCCGTACGCGCCGCTCGACGGGTCGCCACGCCGGCGTTCGTTCTGATTCGCTACGGGTATCTCGATTTTCATAACGAAAATTGTCGATAATTTCGCAATATCAATGCCTTTACTGGGCAAAAGTAGGACCCATGGTGGTCGTTCTACTACTAATAGACGGGCTAGACGTGGTGACCCACGGAGTTCGGACCCGCGAGTCCCACGGCGCAGTTGGTACCCAGTTTGAAACACGGAGGTGCACTCAATGTACGAAATACGTATACACGGACGCGGGGGCCAAGGGTCGGTTACATTGGCCGAATTGCTCGCACAGGCGGCGTTCGAAGACGGACAGTGGGCGCAGGCGTTCCCTGCGTTCGGGGTAGAGCGACGGGGGGCTCCCGTCGAGGCGTTCGCGCGAATCGACGACAAGAAGATTCGGACCCGGACGCAGGTCGAAGAACCGGACTTCGTCATCGTCCAGGACGCGTCGCTGCTGGAGTACGTCGACGTGTCCGAGGGCGTCGACGAGGACGGAACGATTCTGCTGAACACGACTGCCGACCCGGACGAGGTCGACATCGAGACGGAGGCGACAATCGTCACCGTCGACGCGACGAACATCGCGCTCGAGCACATCGGCGTTCCCATCATGAACACGTCGCTGCTGGGCGCGTTCGCCAGCACGACCGGCATGCTCTCCCACGAGAGCATGGAGACCGTCATCAAGCGGAAGTTCCCCGGTGAGAAAGGCGACAAGAACGTCGCGGCGACGACCGCGGCCTTCGAGGAGGTGACTGCCTGATGCAAGACCCGTACGACAACCTGAAGATAAGCAAAGGTGTGGTGGCGAAGCCGAAGACGTCGATGGCGACGAAAACCGGTTCGTGGCGGGAGTTCAAACCCGAAATCGACCACGAGCTCTGCACGGGATGCGGCACCTGTGAGCGGTTCTGTCCCGACATGGCGGCCAAGCACGTCGGCGACCGGCGCTACGAAATCGACCTCGATTACTGCAAGGGGTGTGGCATCTGCGCCGACGAGTGCCCCATCGACGCAATCGAGATGGTCAAGGAGGTGAAGTGACATGAGCAACGAGAAGACCATCATGCGCGGGTACACCGCGGTGGCCAACGCGGCCCGCGCGTGTCAGCCCGACGTGGTATCGGCCTACCCGATTACGCCCCAGACCGGCGTCGTCGAGGGCATGTCCCAGATGGCCGCAGACGGCGACCTCGAAGGCGTGTTCCTGAAGGTGGACAGCGAGTTCAACGCCGCCTCGACCTGCATCGGCGCGTCGTCGGCCGGCGCCCGAACCTTCAGCGCGACGTCCTCGCAGGGGCTCCAGCTCATGAGCGAACCGCTGTTCACGGCTGCGGGGGCGCGCCTGCCCATCGTGATGGCCGTGGCCAACCGGTCGCTCTCCGGGCCGCTGTCCATCTGGGCAGACCACACTGACGCCTTCGCCTCCCGCGACGGCGGGATGATCCAGTTCTTCGCCGAGGACGTGCAGGAAGCGGTCGACAACATCCTCATGGCCTACAAGGTCGCCGAGGACCCCGAAATATCCCTGCCGGTGCTCTCGAACTTCGACGGGTTCATCCTGACGCACGTGCAGGAACCCGTCAACCTCTTCGACGAGGACGAGGTCGAGCAGTACCTGCCGCCCCGTCAGTTCGAGCCGGACTTCAACCTCGACCCCTCGAACCCGGTCTCGATGGGCGCGTACGCCCGGCCGGAGCACTGGACCGAGACGCGGTACACCTACCACGACGCCCTGATGCGGTCGAAGGACAAGATCGGACAGGCCGTCGAGGAGTTCGCCGAGCAGTTCGGCCGCGAGTACGCCCTCGACAACCGCGGTCTGGTCGAGACCTACTCGATGGACGACGCCGACGTGGCCCTGCTCACCCTCGGGAGCCTCGCCGGCACCGTCAAGGAAATCGTCGACGAGTACCGCGCGAACGGCGAGAAGGTCGGTCTCGTCCGCCCGCGGGTCTTCCGGCCGTTCCCGGTCGAAGAACTGCGCGAGGCGCTCTACGACGTCGAGTCCATCGGCGTCCTCGAGAAGCACGTCTCGCCGGGCTACACCGGCGGTCTGGCGACCGAACTCAAGTCCGCGCTGTACTCGACGGACATTCGCGTCCCCGTCCAGGACTACGTGCTCGGCCTGGCCGGCCGCGACGTGAAGACCGAAGAACTCCGCGACATCGTCGACGAACTGCAGCGCGACGCGAAGAGGGGTACCTTCGTGCGGTCCTTCGCCGAGGAGGAGCGGTGGCCCCAGCTTCGCACTGACATCCTCCCCGAGGAGGTGAGCCACTGATGAGCTCCGAAGAACAACCCAAGATTTCCCACGACGACGACCTGTTCGCGCCCGGCCACCGGGCGTGTGCGGGCTGTGGACCGGCGCTGGTCCTCAAACACCTGACCGAGGTCACCGGCGAGAACACCATCGTCGCCAACGCGACGGGGTGCATGGAGGTCATCTCCTCGCCCTGGCCCGAGAGCGCGTGGGGCACCTCGTGGATTCACAACATCTTCGAGAACGCCGCCAGCGTCGCCGCCGGCGTCGAGGCCGCCTACGAGGCCTTCGACAAGAAGGGCAACGACGACTTCATGGACAAGGACGACGTCAACTTCGTCGCCCTCGGCGGCGACGGTGCGACGTTCGACATCGGTATCCGTGCGCTGTCCGGGATGATGGAGCGCGGTCACGACATCCTCTACATCGCCTACGACAACGAGGCGTACATGAACACGGGGATTCAGCGCTCCAGCGGGACCCCGATGGGTGCCAGCACCACGACGTCGCCGGCCGGCGACGAGTCGTTCGGTAACGACACGCACAAGAAGGACATGCCCGCCATCGCGGCCGCTCACGGTTGCGATTACGTGGCGACGGCGTCCATCTCCGACCCCGGCGATTTCCGGAAGAAGGTCGAGAAGGCCCTCGAACACGACGGGCCGAAGTACATCCAGGTGCACGCGCCGTGTCCGGTCGGCTGGAACTTCGACTCCAGCGACACCATCGAGGTGGCCCGGAAGGCCGTCAGCACGGGCATGTACCCCGTCTTCGAGATGGAGTACGGCGAGGTCACCGACGTGAAGAAGATCCGCGAGCGCGAACCGGTCGAGGACTACCTCGAGATGCAGGGTCGCTTCAAGCACCTCTTCGAGAAGGACGGGGGCGACGAAGTCATCGCGGAGATGCAGGCGTACATCGACGAGCGGGTCGAGGACCTCGACCTGGAGATGTAGACACCACGGAGAGCGACGCAGGTCACCCCGCGTGACCGTCAGAGTGCGATTCGAACCGGGTGCCCTACCGGGCCGACGGCTGTTTTCCGTTTTTCGCGCCGGGACTGGCGAGACAGTCGGCGCGTCGTCCGCGGACGACACCGGCGTGGTCGTGGGCGTCCGGGGGAACGGTTTTAGCCGACGCCGAGAGATCGTGTACTATGGTCAGGACCACAGAGCGCGACGGGCAGACCTGGTACGAGTGCGAGGCCTGTGGTATGCTGTTCGAGACCGAGTCGGAAGCGAACACGCACGAGGAGAACTGCGACACGGACAGTCCATCGTACCTCCAGTGAATAGCCGTCCCGCGCGGCGCGTTCCGAACTCCCCCTCGTTCTCCGCGGTTCGACGCGTCGCCGGCGCGGGCCCGAGTCGGTGGGTCGCCGGTGTCGGTGCCGGTGCCGGTGTCGGGGTCGGGGCGGCCCCACGCGACCCTGCCGCCGCCGAGCGCGCTCACTCCCTGTGCTCGTCGGCCAGTCGCTCTGCGTGTTCCCGCGACGTGGCGGCCTCCCAGCGCACTTTCGCGGCCCGCCCGTAGGACAGCGCCTCTTTCAGTTCGTCTTTCAGCGGTCCGACGCCGAGTTCGAGCACCGTCCCGTCCTCGGCCCCCAGTTCGTAGACGCCGTACCGGTCCGGGGCCCGCCCGATGGTCTCCCGGTCCAGGTCGCGCCAGCGCTTTCGCAGGCTCATTCGTCGCTCACGAACTCGTAGGCGGCTTCCCCGTGTTCGTCCTCGACGAAGCAGAACACGCGCCCGCGGGCCACAGAGGGGTCCGCGGTCACCTCGTTGCGAAAGCCCTCCTTGCGCGTCACCGTCACGCCGGGGAACAGTTCCTCCGACTCGCCGACGTCGAGGACGATGCGACCGACGCCGCTGGATTCGAGGATGTCCTCGTGCGTGTTGAGGTCGTTGACGTACATCATCACGCCCTGGGTCTCGTCCGGGTTCGTCACCAGCACGTGCGTCTCCTTGCCCGGGGGCGTCGTGAGCGACTCGGTTACCTTGCGGGGGACGCCCCGGTACAGCGTCGTCCGACCGTCGAGGTACTCCACCTCGACGCCGTGGTCGAGCAGGTCCACGCCGATTGTGCTTGGCGGGATGTCGCCGGCGGTCATGCCGTCAGCTATCGCCGCGGCGAGGAAAAACGTCGCGCCTCGGGGGCGCTATCGCACTCCGGGCCTCGCCGCCCCGACTGCACGGCGACCGGCGGTGGCCCTCGACCGTCCCGAGGGGCGAATACGGCCCGGACCGCCACATCTAACTGCGGCCTCCGTGGTTCTCCCAGTATGCAGGGCCGCGCCACAGCACCCGGGGCCGGGACCGTTCTGAACGCCCTCGCCACGGGCGTCGGGTCGGCGTTCGCCATCGACGTGGAGACCACAGCGACCGTCGAACTCGACGGGTCGGGGTCGGTCGGCGGCCACATCGCGGAGGCGCCGGACGCCGACGCGACACTCGTCGAGCGCTGCGTTGAACTGGTAGTCGAGGCGTTCGGCGACGGCGAAGGCGGGCACGTCCGGACCGAGAGCGAGGTGCCGATGGCCGCCGGCCTCAAGAGTTCCAGCGCCGCGGCGAACGCCGCCGTGCTGGCCACGCTGTCGGCGCTGGACGTAGAGGTCGTCGAGAGCGGGTCCGCGGCCGGTGACGCGGACGACCGCGGACCCCGGACCGTCACGCGAATCGACGCGTGTCGCCTCGGGGTGCGGGCGGCCCGCGACGCAGGGGTGACGGTGACCGGCGCGTTCGACGACGCGAGCGCGAGCATGCTCGGCGGCGTGACCGTCACCGACAACGCCGCAGACGAGTTGCGGTCCCGCGAACCGGTCGCCTGGGACGTCCTGGTGTGGACGCCTCCCGAACGCGCATTCAGCGCGGACGCCGACGTGGACCGGTGTCGGCAGGTCGCACCGATGGCGGACCTGGTGGCGGACCTGGCGCTCGACGGGCGATACGGCGAGGCGATGACCGTCAACGGCCTCGCGTTCTCCGCGGCGCTCGGGTTCCCGACAGACCCAGCAGTCGAGGCGATGCCCCACGCGACGGGCGTCTCGCTGTCTGGCACGGGCCCGAGCGTCGTCGCCGTCGGGGACCGACCGGCGCTCGAAGCGGTCCGCGACCGGTGGGACGACCGGGAGGGGACGACGCGCCTGACGACGACGCGGAACGACGGAGCACGACTCACATGACTCAGAACGATTCGGACGCGACGGAGGAGATACCGGCACCCGAGGAGATGAACCTGGACGAACTCCGCCGGGAGATACAGGACATCGACCGCGAACTGGTCGAACTCATCGCCAGGCGGACGTACGTGGCCGACACCATCGCGCAGGTGAAAGCCGAGGCGGACCTGCCCACGACCGACGAGGAGCAGGAGAACCGGGTGATGGAACGGGCGGGCGAGAACGCCGAGCGATTCGAGGTGGACGCCAACCTCGTCAAGGCCATCTTCCGGTTGCTCATCGAGTTGAACAAGGTGGAGCAGCGCGAGAATCGATAACGCTAACGAAGCCGTTATCTCGCCGTCACGATACTATCTGCTAGAGATGACCGACTCGAAGACGAGCGGCCAATCCGACTTCCTCCGAACGCTTCAGCAGTTGGGCATCGTCGTTGGTATCCCGGTTTGGGCCTTCCTCTGGTTCTGGCCGATGACTGGTCACAACTTTACTGCATACAGCGGCATCGACTACGTCCTCCAATCGGCGGATGCGGTGGCGAACTTCTTCTTCACAGGCCTGTTCGTCGGACTCGTGGTTGTGGTATTGGCATACGATGTGGCACGGTGATACGTCGAGACCAAACTCACTCCTCGTCGCTTGGTTCCAGCGGCACTCGCGACACCTCGATGTCCTCGTAGTCCTTCTCCGACGAGAGTACGTCCATCCCCCGCGTCTCCGCCGTCGCCGCGTGGAACGCGTCGAACGGTGTCATCCCCTCGTCGTAGTAGTTGACGGCCTTCAGGGCCACCTGTTTCTCCTCCTCGTCTCGTACGGGGACGAGTTCGAGCAGATTCGCCACGAGTGGAACGTAGTCGAACTCGTAGCGTTCTCGGGCGAGGACGAGTTCGAGATACGAGAACGCCGACGTTTCGACCTCGTACTCGTCCAGTGCGTCCTCCGCCGACCCCTGTAACCAGTCGGAGTCCTTGGCGAGTGCGAGCAGGAAGTCCGTCTCGACGTACACCGTCATCTATCGGCGTCCTTCTCCCGGGCGTCGGCTTTGGCTTCGGCTTCGATGTCCTCACGAATCTCCTCGATAGACGCATCACGGAGACCGCCTGCCGCCTCGCGGACGGCGGCGAGTGGGTCGTCTGCGACCGGGATGAGTTCGATCCTGTCCTCGTAGGTCACGATGTGATACTTGTCACCGTACTTTTCCCGTATCTCCTTTGGAATATACAGCCGACCCTGCCGGTCCGTCTCCGTTGACATAGAGTAGACTATGGTGGAGCGGAACAAGAACCTTACCACCAATCGATTTTCTGTGGCATGGTACGGATGATTTCGTGGCAATCCATGGTGGATTTCTCCGAGTTGAACAAGGTGGAGCAAAGGAGCAGTAGGTAGCCGTAATCTGTCGATACGAACAGTTTAGCGCCCGTTTAGTCCCAACGATATTCTTCCGATTGCTGTTCTCTCGATTCGGGTTCGATGAAAGTCATCGTATCTCCTCTCGGTGGCTCCGAATAACCATCCGCAGCCTCGCTATCGCTTACGAGTCGAGGTCGTGATGAGTTCGTTCTACCCAGTAGGTCCCACCCACCGTAAGACACAGTATTCTGTGTCTCCACAGTTTTTTGTATGCCCACTATCACCGTCAACGTTGACGACGCACTCAAGGAGCGGATGGAGAAGCACCCGGAGATCAACTGGAGCGAGGTCACTCGGCAGGCCATCCGAGACAAAATCGAGAAGCTGGAACTGATGGACGAACTCACCGCCGACAGCGAACTCACCGACGCCGACGTGGACGAGATCGCCGCCAAAATCAACGAGAGCGCACGGGAGCGCCTCGAAGAAGAGTCGGAGTAGTTCTGACGGATGAAGTTGGTCGTCGATGCGAACGTCGTCATCTCTGCACTCATCGCTAGCTCGAAAACCCGAGAACTCATCGTCACGCTCGAACCGGAACTCCTGACGCCCGAGGTCGTCCACGTCGAAATCGGGAACTACGAAGACCTCATCGTCGAGAAATCGGGGATGGACAGCAAGCGAGTACAGCAGTTCATGGACCTCTTGTTCCAGTATATCGAGACAGTACCAGCCAGCGAATTTCACCCGTACATCGAGGAGGCCGAAGAAGCAATAGGTGACGCCGACCCCGACGACGTGCTGTATGTGGCCTGTGCGCTCGCTCGTAACGCAGGTGTGTGGAGCGACGATTCTGATTTCGATGAACAAGACGTCCTGCCAGTGTTCACGACAGGTGAGGTCGTCGAGTCGTTCGACACGAGGTGAAGATACGCCCCCCGACGCAAGTGAATGAATGGTAGATTACGTCGTCGTGCATGGTGGATTTTGTCGAGTTGAACAAAATTTCCCAGCGTTCAAATCGGGAGTAATCGAGAGCGCGACACAGCAACTCATCGTGGACGTATTCCGGCGTGATTCACTCGACGCTATCTCTGATTACCATCACCTTCACTCGCCGCACACCATCGAAGTCTCGAAGTCGGTAGGTTAGCTCACGAACCCGCTCCACTTCCCCGCGACAGAACAGCGATTCGAGACACCACTCTCCTTGGTGGGTATGACTCGTGTTGAGAATAACGTCCTGATAGTCGTGCTGGACGGCGTGAAGTTCCCCTATCACCTCGTGGTGGCGATAATCGAACGCGACGAGGGCGACGACCTCACCGGATGTCTCTTCGAGACGAGAGTGAGACTCGATGTACTCCAGCATCGCTTCTCTGACCGCCCGCGACCTGTTTTCCAGTTCCTGTTCTTGCCACACCCGGTCGAACTCATCGACTACTTCATCGGGTATGTTGAAACTCGTTCTCATAATTACCGACTCGTCGTGCCCCTACAAGAGTTTCCTCGTATGACGGTTCACCCATTTCGGTATTAACAACCGTTATCCACGCTGTTGGCGGATGCTTCGATACGTAAATGCTACACAACGAAGCACTCGGACTTCTTATTGGTGCTGTCGCCCTCGGTGCAGTCCATGGTATCGAACCCGGGCACGGGTGGCCTGTTGCCGCGTCGTACGCGCTCGACCAAACAAACAAGTGGGTGTACGGGTTCGCGGCGAGTTTCATCCTCGGGGTCGGCCACCTCATCAGCAGTATTGCGATGGTGGGAGTGTTCTTCTACGCGAAGAGCTACTTCAATCTCACACAGGTCAACGAACCGATTACGATACTCGGTGGTATCCAAATCGGCGGACCAGTTAGCCTCGTAGCCGGTGTCTTGCTCATCGCGCTCGGAGTTCGGGAGTACTCCCAGGGCCACTCGCACGGGACTCACGACGACGCGAGTCACAGTCACGACCACGGCGGCCACAGTCACGATGACAGTCATCACGACCACACCCACGATGACGAGCACTCGCACGCCCACGGCCACGAATCGGGGGGACTGTTCTCTCGTCTAAAGGGGTTCATCCCCTTTGTCGGAGGACACTCGCACTCACATGGAACCCCCGACGAGGCCGCCGAGCGCGGTCTCCTCGGTATCGCGTGGTTCGCGTTCGTCCTCGGATTCGCTCACGAAGAAGAGTTCGAGATTATCGCGCTCTGTGCAGGGTCGAACCACTGTCTTGAACTAATGAGCGTCTACGCGATTACCGTCATCGTCGGTATCGTCGGGCTGACGATGCTGTTGATAGCGGGGTATCAGCACTCTGAAGAGAGAGTTGAGAAGTACACGCCGTATCTCCCGGCGTTCTCCGCCGCCGTTCTCATCATTATGGGAATCGGGTTCATCATCGGCCTGTTCTGAAGCGAAGTTGTCTTACCGTATCTGGTCACGTTTATATTTAGAAGCGTTTAGAAGCCTGTAACGCCCGATTTTGGAGGTCTTCAGAACGCGGATGACCTTATTTTTGTCAGATAGTGATGTGGATTTCAGCTACCTGAACAAGATCGAGCAGCGAGACAAACGGTAACAAATTTCCATTCGTCGGTGGGCACTCGCACTCGCACGACGACCTCGACGAGGCCGACGACCGTGGCCTGTTCGGCATCGCGTGGTTCGCGTTCCTGCTCGGGTTCGCCCACGAAGAGGAGTTCGAAATCATCGCTCTCTGTGCCGGGTCGAACTACTGTCTGGAACTGATGAGCGCTTACGCAATCACTGTCGTCGTCGGCATCGTCGGGCTAACGATGTTGCTGATTGCGGGCTACCAGAACTACGAGGACAGGGTCGAAACGTTCACGCCGTATCTTCCGGCGTTCTCCGCCGCCGTCCTCGTCGTCATGGGTGTCGGATTCGTCACCGGCGCGTTCTGAGCGCCGAGGAGGGCGAGACGATACGCTATCTACTGCGGTTTTCGACGTTCTCGGGTCGCAGAAGTCAGGATGCCAGTATATGCGACTACACGGCGAACGGAACCCTATGGCATCACACACCCGTTCGCTCCGCGATTCGTGGAACGTGTCGACACTCCGGCGACTGTCGCCGCTGAAAAAAACGCTCGTAGCGATGGGGACGTACGGCATCTGGACCGCGGTCACGTGGCTCCTGGAGGGGCGTATTCAGACGCTGCTCCGCCCGGAAGCGACGGCGGATCGGATTATCTACACGGGCATCGCAAACCTGCTCGTCGGAACGATTCTCGCTCTCTGGGTGGTTCGAGAGTTCGTCGCGTCGGGGTTCTCGACCCGTGAGCGCCTGGGATTCCGTTCGCTGCAGCGCACGCTCCTCGCGGTCCTTCTCGCCGGCGTGCTCGGCCTCGCTCTCTACGTCGGACAGCAACCGCCTTCGACAGATCCGGTCGTCGTCCTGAACGCGTTCGCACAGGTTCTTCCGGTCTCTGTCGCCGAGATTGTCGTCTGTTGGGTGGTCGTCGGAGGCAGCGTCCTCGCGTTGTTACGCGCGCGAGGCGTGAACGAGTATCTCTCGACAGCGGTCGCAATCGTCGTGTCGAGCGTTCTCTTCGGCGTGTACCACCTCGCTCACAGCCCGCCGTTCGACACACCCGAGATGGTTCTACTCCTGACGGGGGTCGGGGTAGTTACGAGTCTGTTCTACTTCGTCGGCCAGTCCGCCTACGGGGCGCTCGTTCTCCACAACTTCCTCGCGCTGTTCGGCGTGACCTCGGCCCTCGCTGAAGCCGGACAACTGGGAACGTATCAGGAACCGGTCGTCCCCCTCCTCGTGACCGCCTTGCTGTCCCTGGTTCTCCTCGTGGGCATGGAGCGAACGTTGATTGCCTCTCCCGCCGATACGCCTTCGGTGCTGGCAGAACAGTAACGCCGATTCGGGGAGGTCACGGAGGAGATTGTTTCGAAGTCCTTCGCAATGAATTTCAGCTACCCGAACGCGGCCGAGCAAAGGCAAACCGGTGTTTCTCCCGAAGCGGGTACTGCTTTGCGACGAACGCACTCGTCAGCGATAATCGACCCGGTGACGAGGTATTACCCCGACTCACTTCGCACACGTCGACAGTTGGGCAACACCTTCGGCGCCCCGGGCCCTCCTCTCGTGGTAGGCTCCCGTTCGCGTTTCCGTCCGCGTTCCGGTAGGAGTGCCGTGCTCGGGCGGTGTACTCGGACGACGACCGGTGTGCGCTGTTCACGTATTGGTACTCTCGGCGCCCTGTTGCTCGCGGTGACAGTCGACGTGGAGTGTGACACCACACGTCCCCGTGGCTATATCACGGCAATCCCTCGTCTCTCCGTACGGGAAGCGCCCCTCTGCCTCCTGTACGCCAGTCGCGTCGAGCGGTGGAGAAGCGACTGTGGACAGACGCGGAACAAATAGTAACTTTCTTATATAAAATTCTAAATATGTATTTTCTGATATTTGATAATCGTATCGATATTCCCGAAGTATAACGATTACCCGATGATTTCGGAAACATAGGTTTATTATCTGAGATAATCAACAGACGTATATGACGATGCAGAAATGGCTTTTCACGGCACTGCTGTTGTTGCAGGGTCACTTCGCGGCGTCGTACCTCGTCCCCCTCGACAGGGAGGCCCAGCGAGAGTTCGGCGGCCTGTTACGGTGGGTCTGGCCCTGGAGCGGTGGCGACAGCGGGTTGCTGGGCCAGGTCACAGTGTCGTCCGGATTCCCGCTCTCGGGATTCTTCCTCGCCATGCTCGCGGTAGTGCTCTTTTTCCTCGCTGTGCTGGCGGTGCTGGGATTCTGGGTTCCGTTCGGCTGGTGGCGGGGACTGGCGGGGGGCGGGGCTGTCCTGTCGCTTCTGCTGATGGCGGGGTTCTTCGGGGCCACGAAGGCGCTGCCGATGGCTCTCGACCTCGTCGTTCTGTGGGCCGCCGTCACCGATTGGCTCCAGCCCGTCGGCTGAGGACCACAGCTCTCATCACCCACCCCCCGATGGGTAATTCGTAAGACGGCCGTCACTTACACCCGTCCCGCACCCGAGCATCCAGTATGTCCGACTCCGTCCGGTGCTGGCTCGTCGAACGGGGCTACACCAACCGCGACCTCATCACGCTCAAGTACGCGACGCCAGACGGCGACCGACTCTTCCGACGGGAACTCGCCTCGCAGGCCATCGACACCAAGTCGGTAACCGCCGCGGAGGACGTGTCCCCGGACGACCTGGAACCGGTCGAGGACCCGGAGACCCGTGAACGCTACGCGAACGAGGTCGAACGCGTCAGGAGCGACCACGAGCCGTCCGACGAAATCTGACTGCGATTCCGTCGCGGTAGTACTCAAGCGACGCCACCGCCGACGTTCGGCCACCTCGGCGACAGTACCGCACCAATACTGCCCGGTCTCCTCGTCGACATTCCTAACGACACTGCCACAGTCTCCCCGTAGCGGTCGCCGTTCCGCTCGACGTGGCGACGAAATTCGGAGCCACAGCGACGTGGCGTTTGCAGGTCCCGCTGTCGGGCACGTCGGCGCTCGTGCCGTCGTGGTAGACGCCGAGGTACCACCGGTCGCCGAGGTGCCAGCGGTCGCCGGGGTGCCAGAAGGAAGGCAGGTCGAGCGAACCACGCTCCGCGGGCGAACTCGACGCGGGCTAGACCGAAATCTCGAATCTCGCGCCGCCCATCGTTCCCTCCTCGATGGAGATGCTCCACCCCTCCGCGTCGATAATCTGCTTGACGCTCTTCAGGCCGATACCCGTCCCGCCTTCCTTCGTGGAGTGAAGCCAGTCGAAGACCGCGTCTCGCTCGGTGGACGGGATGCCCGGGCCGTCGTCCTCGACGAAGAACCCGTCCCGGTCTCCGAGGCGCCCGACCCGTATCGCGACCCGCTCTCCGCCGTGTTCGACCGTGTTCCGGAACAGGTTCATCAGGAGGCGCTGGAGTCGCCACTCGTCGCCCGTGACGACGATGTCCGGTTCGATTGCCGCCTGCGCTGCGCCGGTGCTTACACGGTTCCAGATGCCTTCGGCCATCTCCGAGACGTTCACGGCCCTCTCCTCGGACTGCTTCTCTCCAGTTCGCGAAATCGCGAGCACGTCGCCGATAACGTGCTCTATCCGCGTGACTGCGTTCTTCGCGGTTTCGAGTCGTCGGTCGCGCTCTGACCGGTCCAGGCCGTTGGCGAGGAGTTCGAGGTTCCCCTTGGCCACCTGCACGTGGTTTTTCAGGTCGTGCGAGAGCACCCCCGCGAACTCGGACAACCGCTCTCGCTCGATGTGCATCTGGCGTTCGTACTCCCGCTGTTCGGTAATGTCGCGGAGGACCGACAGGTGCATCCCCGGGAGAATGTTGGACTTCGCGGCGTACTCGGCTACTCTGACGGATCCGTCCGGTCGTTCGACGGGAAACAGTCCCCGCTCGTGTTCGATCTCCTGAAACGAGTCCCAGGCGGTTTCGAAGTCGAATCCGTCGTAGGTGAAGTCGGCGGCAGTCTTCCCGAGTAGGTCCGACTCGGGTCTGTCGAAGAGGTCGCACGCCGCGGAGTTGACGTTCTGGTAGACGCCGTCGTCGTCCGCGATTATCATCGCGTCCGACGCCTTTTCGAAGACGGTCTGGAACTTGACGCGCTCCTGTTCGCTTCGGCGTTCGGCGCGGTGTCGTTCCACCGCGTTCCGGATGCGGTTCGCCAGCACAGAGTACTGCTCGGACCCTGTCTGCTTCTGCATGTACTCGGTCACGCCCCGCGAGATAGCCCGACTCGCGATTTCCTCGCTTCCCTTCCCCGTGTAGAGGATGAACGGGATGTTCGGCTCGACCGCACGAACCTCTTCGAGAAAGTCGAGGCCGTTCAGTTCGGGCATATCGTAGTCGCTCACGATGGCGTCGACCGACGCAGTGCTCCAGAAATCGAGTGCCTCGTCGACCTCCTGTTTCCACGTGACGTCGAACCGCGACTCCTCCCGCTCGAGAAACTGGGCGATGAGTTCGGCGAGCCCCGGTTCATCGTCCACGCAGAGAATGCGAATCGTCGCAGATTCGTCGCGTGCCATGCAACGAATTGAAAACCAGGCTATATAATCCTCTCCCCGAACGTCAGACGCTCGAAGCTGTTCGTCCCCGGTGTCGACACTCTCCGGGTCGGCCGCGCCCGTCTCGCACAGGTCGGTCAGTACTCCCAGAGTCGGTCGACGCGCGAATCGAACGCCGGATGCGCTTCGCGGAGCGCCTCGACCGACCGTTCGCCGTTCACGTTGACGACGTGTATCTCTCCACGACGACCCCCGTACACGTCCTGAAAATCGTACACGACGCCGAAGACGTCGGCGCTCTCGGGTATCTCGTCGCTCTCGCGCAGGAACTCGACCTGCCGGTCGACGTTGTACTCCACGAGGCGATTCACGGCCGCCGACCGGTCGAGTCCGGGCGGGAGCGATTCGACACCGGATTCGAGGTGGGCGGTGAGTTCGTCGATGCAGTGCTCGATGCCCGGCGGTTCGGACACCCCCTCGGTGAGGTCGTCGTACGCCGCCGTGACCGCCCCGCACCCGGTGTGCCCGACGACGACGACGGTCTCCGTTCCGGTGTGTCGTACGGGGTAGAGTACGTCGCCCGAGACCACCGGCCCCGAGTCGGTCCGCTGGCGAACGCGGTTCCCGATGTTCGAACAGGTGAAGATGCGCCCGGGGTCGTCGTTCCCCCACATGTGGTCCTGGAGGACGCGGGAGTCCGAACAGCAGACGGTGACCGCGCCAGGGCGCTGGGCGTCCTGGAGGTCGTCGAACCGGGACTGGTACTCGAGCGCGTGCTCGGCGTTCGATTCCAGCAACTCGCGGAACGTCGGGGTCATACCAGTCACCAGTCAGGACTCGTATAAAGGACTGTTCCCCGTGAATCCGGAGAGGGTAGTCGAAGACGTTCGGCCGCGGACGCGGGAGGGAACACACTGTGGCCCCGACCGCGGCGCGGAGTCAGGACGATTCAGAGCTTGGGAACGGCTGTCACCAGCAGGACCACGGCGTTCACCGAGAGCAACGCCAGCACGACCCACTGGAAGATGCGCCTGGGAATGTTGTCGAAGATGTACACCCCGACCCAGGCGCCGAGAAACACCATCGGAACCGCGACTGCGGCTTCCACCAGGAGCGGGGTCGTCACCGCGCCGGTGTAGGTGAGACTTCCGAGCCGATAGAGCATGAGCGTCCCGAAGAAGGCCGTGAACACCGCCTTCATCTGCTCGCCGCTCCAGAATCCGCTCGCCGACATGAACGCGCCGTAGACGATCATCGGCGGCCCGGGAACCGCCACGGCCCCGCCGAAGACGCCGGCGAGCAACCCGGCGGTTACCCCCACGGCCTTCCCCGGCCGGTAGTCGCGCGCCTCTATCCAGTCCGTGACGACGTCGAGTTGCTGGGTTGCACCGACGATGACGACTGCCAGCACGAGAACGGCCCCGATTGCCACCCGCATCTGTGCCTCGTTGAACCGGCTGAACACGTAGATTCCGAGGGGCATCCCGACCAGGAGGCCGGCGACGGGAACGACCCACTTGCGCCAGTCGAACGACTCGCGGACGCTCCACCAGACCCGGCCGTTGCTCAGCACCGCCGTCGCGGTGAAGATAATCGACGCGCTCGACGGAGAGCGGAACAGCGGCATCAACCCCATCGAAACCTGTGCGAACCCGAAACCGGCGATGCCGTGGACTACCGAGGCGACTAGGATGACGAGGGCAGAGAGGCCAGTCGTAACGAGGTCGGCGCTCATCGACACCCCTCGGTCGGGACAGTGGACTCGTTCATCGGTCGTATCCGTGTAGTCGGTCCAGCCTCACACGTCTTGTCGCTCGGAATCCGAAGCGTTCGAGCGGCTGCTGTTTGGAATCCCAACCCGGAGCGAACTCGTGGGCCGAACAGCGAAGTGAGGCGAGTCGGTCCGGGCGAGTCGTCGGTCGAGTGCGGGTGTGAGCGCCTGCCTGCAGGGCCCCGAGTGTCCGGTCGGCGGCCACAACGAATGACCCGCCGACGGTCCTACCGTGGAACCCGACGCCATGAACGACGGTAACACACGCCCGCCCACGGGAGCGTGGCGGACGCTCGACGGGGAGGAAGTCGACGCGGACGGCGACCCGGACCTCGTGTTCGCACACGTCAGCGACTTGCACGGCCAACTGACCCCGCGACACCAGGTCTACTACGACAACCCCACTTCGGGGCCAGATTTCGAGTTCGAGGACCAGGATAGGGTCGTCGAGCGCGCGGGGGGCGTTCCGCTCCTCGCGGCGAAACTCGACGAACTCCGCGCCGACCACGAGGTCTGTACGCTGATGAGCGGCGACACCTTCCACGGGTCCGCCGTGACGACTTACACCGACGGGCGGGCGATGCTGGACCCCGTCAACCGGCACGTCGATCCGGACGTGTACGTCCCCGGGAACTGGGATTTCTCGAACGAGGCGGCCGAGGACGGGGCATTCGCCGAATTGATGGACGCCCTGGACGCGCCGGTGCTCGCCAACAACCTCTACGACTGGGAGCGCAGCGAGCGCCTGTACGACGGGTACCGGGTGCTGGACGTCGGCGGCCACTCCGTGGGCGTCGTCGGGATGACGAACGTCTACGTCGACCGGATGGCCCCCGCGTTCTACGAGGGGAGCTACCGGTTCGGGAAGCACCCGTCGCTCCTGGAGGAGTCCGCGCGGGCGGCCCGCGAGGACGGCGCAGACGTGGTCGTCGCGGTCACCGAAATCGGCCTCCCGTGGATGGTCCAGGCGGCGAAGGACTGCGAGAGCGTCGACGTCATGTTCAGCGCCCACACCCACGAGTACACGTACGACCCCATCGTCGTCGAGGAGACTGAAACGGTCGTCGTGGAGTCCGGGATGGGCGAGGCGCTCGGCCGGGTGGACCTTCGCGTCCGGGACGGGGCGCTACAGTTTCGACACCACCTCTACTGTCTCACCGAGGACGGCGACCGGACGCCGGACCCCGACCCCGACGCCGCGGAGACGGTCGAATCCGTCCGCGAACCGTTCCTCGCGGACGACCCGGACTTCGAACGCGGGGCCGGGACGCTCGACCGGCCGCTGGATACGGTCGTCGGTCGAACCGAGAACGCGCTCTACCGGCAGGCGTTCCTCGAGAGCGCCTGGAACACGCTGTTCAACGACGCCCTCCGGGCCCACTTCGACGCGGACCTGGCCGTCTCACACGGGTTCCGGTACGGGACCGCCAT
>JBEPXT010000041.1:0-23738 GCA_041641795.1 Salinigranum sp. | reverse complement strand
CGAGGGGGCGCTCGGGAGGCCCCTGTCGTCCATCTCCGTCAGCGGGAGGAACGTCGCCCGCCCGGCGTTTCGGCGCTTCAGGTAGTCGATGCAGTCTGCCCCGACGCCGTCGTCGTCGACCACGACGTTGGCGAGGCGGCCTCCCGCCGCCGTCTCGCAGGCGGTGGCGTACTCCCCGGGGACGCTCCCGAGTTGACCGACGGCGTCGTGGACGCCCGGGATGTCCGCGTTGCGAATCGTCGTCACCGCCCGCGGCCAGGAGGAGTCGCCGTTCTGGTTCGCCCGCGCCTCCAGTTCGGCGTACTCGGACTGTTTCGCCTGCAGGTCCTCTTTGACCGTCGAGAGGCGGTTCTGCAGCGAGTTTTTCTCCTCTCGCAACTCGTCGACGACCGCGGCGATCTTCGACTCGTTCTTCTCGGCCTTGTCCAGTTCGCTGTGGAGGTCCGAGAGGTCAGCTTTCAGTTCGGGTATGCGCTCGCGGGTCGCCTGCAGTTCGTCCCGGGCCTCGCTCACCTGGTTGGACCGGCGCCTGGCGTCGTCCAGCAGGCGGTCTTTCTCCCGCTGGAGGTCGTTCTTCTCGGTTTTCAGCTCTTCGAGGCGCTCTTTCTTCGCGGCGAGTTCGCTCTTGAGTTCGTCGAACTCGGTGTCCACGCTCTCGATTTCGGCCTCCACCTCGGCGAGTTCCGTCTCCTTCGACTGGATGTCGCTCTTGACCGACGCCTTCTCGACCTTTATTTCGCGTATCTCGTCCTCGAGGTCCTCGATGCGCTCGTTCTTCCGGTCGAGTTCGACGAACGCCTTCCGGCGCTCGTTCTCGGCCGACTCGATTTTCTCCTCGGCGTTCTCTATCTCGTTCTCGAGGCGGCTTATCTCGCCTTTTATCTCCTCTATCTCGCTCTTGATGCGGAGCTGCTCGTCCTCGCCTTTGCGCTCTATCTCGCGGTTCAGCTCCGTGAGTTCGTCTTTCAGCCGCGTGACGCGGCCCTGTCGCTCGTCGAGGGTCTGCCGCCGGTCGTCGAGTCGCTCCCGGACCGTCCCGAGCTTCGACTCGGTCTCGGAGCGCTCGGCGCGCTTGTCCTCGAGTTCGGCCGCCTTGAGGTACCCCTCGTACTCCGCCTTCTCCTCCTTGAGCGACTTGTACTCAAGGGCGGTCTCGCGCTCGTCGGCCAGCTGGTCGAGTCGCGCCTCCTTCTCCTCGATGCGGAGGTTCGCCTCCTCGATGCGGTCCTTCACCGCCTCGAGCTCCTCGAAGGCGTCCTCCTTCTTGGCGTCGAACTCCGCGACGCCGGCAATCTCGTCGATGATCTGCCGGCGCTGGTAGGCCGTCATGTTGATTATCTCGGTCACGTCGCCCTGCATGACGACGTTGTATCCCTCCGGGGTGACTCCGGCCTGTGAGAGCAGGTCACGGATGTCCGAGAGGTTGACCGAACGTCCGTTGAGGTAGTAGTAGGAGTAGTAGTTGTCCTCCGTCTCCTTGACCCGGCGCTTGACGCGTATCTCGTCGACGTCGCCGACCTTGTCGGACCCGGCGGCGTTGACCACCTGCGTCCGGTCGAGCGTCTCCTCGGAGTTGTCGAGGACGACGGTGACGCTCGCCTCCTTCGGGCCGCCGGTCGACTCCTCGCCGTCGTGGCCGGGATTGTAGATGAGGTCGGTCAGCTTCTCGGCCCGGATGCCCCGCGTCCGCGCCAGCCCCAGCGCGAACAGCACGCCGTCGATGATGTTCGATTTTCCCGACCCGTTCGGGCCGGTCACTACCGTGAAGTCTTCGTAGAACGGGATTCGGGTCGTACGCCCGAAGCTCTTGAAATCGTCTAGTACGAGCTCTTTGATGTGCATGGGTTGCTCGCGGTGGGACCAGCCGCGAGCTCAGGCGACGATGATGTCGCTGTCTTCTTCGAGCTCCGACTCGCCCTCTGCAACTGCGTCCTCGACGTCCTCGGGCTTAGCCCCTTCGTCTTTCGCGGACTCGTCGTCCGTCTCGGTCGCACGCTCGCCGCCGGAGGAGACGACTTCGGCACCGACGTCACCCGTGCTCTCGACGGGCTCCGGGGCCGGGTCGGGCTTCGCGACTTCGACGCTCACCTCGTCTTCGAGCTGTCGAACGCGTTCTTTCGTTTCGACCAGTTCTTCGGTCAGTCCGTTGACAGCGGCCTGAAGTTCTGCGACCTTCGATTCGAGTTCCTCCACCCGGTTGCTCATGCGCATACAGCCAGTCTCTGGGCGTATAAACTTACGTCAGACACGTAGATTTAATCTGATACGTTTGACACGTCGGTTCCAGCGACTGTAACGTCCTCACTACTTCCTTCGGTTGAACACAATCTCCGACGGCTGACGCTCCATTCGGGCCAGATTTGGGAATCGGGTTATTACCTCTGAGGCACAATACGTGTCGGGTGATTCACAACATGGAGAAAAACGTTGGCGGGTACGACCGCCTGATTCGATTCGTCGTGGGCCCGATTCTCGTGGCCCTGGGACTCGCGGCCCTCGCTGGCCTGTTCGTCATCGCGGCCGGACCGCTCGGACTCGCCGTCGCCGTCGTCGTGATTGTCGTCGGTGCGGTCCTGCTCGTCACCGGATACGCGCAGACGTGTCCGCTCAACTACCTCGTCGGCCTCAACACGTACCGGGGCGGCGACGAACCGGTCGAGAACGAGGAGACCACGTCGACAGGCAAATCCGCCTGAAACGACGTTCGAACCGCCTGCGTCGACGCTCGCGTCGACCGCTCAACTAACCACATTTTTCTGTCGCTCACTCGCGTCACGATTACGTCCGAGCCGAGACGGTCACGGGCGTCCCGGCCGGTCCCGTTAGTCTTTAGCCGTCTGGCGTCAAAACCCGGCTAATGACTGCTCAGGCGCTCGAACAGCGCGACCTCGCGACCGTCATCGGGCTCGAGGTGCACGTCCAGCTCGAGACGGACACCAAGATTTTCTGCGGGTGCTCGACCGACGCGGTGGCCGACGAGGAACCGAACAGCCGGACCTGTCCGGTCTGCCTCGGTCTGCCCGGCGCGCTGCCCGTCCTCAACGAAGCCGCCGTCGAGGCGGCGGTGAAAGTCGGGAAGGCGCTCGACGCCACCATCCCGGAGGAGACGGCGTTCCACCGGAAGAACTACTACTACCCCGACCTGCCCAAGAACTTCCAGATAACCCAGTACGAGGCCCCTATCTGCCAGGACGGCCATCTGGAGGTCGAAATCGAGGGCCGCCGCCGAACCATCGACGTCCGGCGCGCCCACCTCGAAGAGGACCCGGGGAGTCTGCTCCACAAGGGCGGCAGCATCGACACCGCGGACTACACGCTGGTGAACTACAACCGCGCGGGCACGCCGCTGATGGAAGTCGTCACCGAACCCGACTTCCGCAGTCCGGCCGAAGTCCGCCGGTTCCTGGCCAAACTGGAGGAGGTCCTCGAGTACCTGGCCATCTTCGACTCCACCCGCGACGGGTCGCTCCGGGTCGACGCCAACATCTCGCTCGTCCCGGCCGATGAGGTGGACGACGACGGCCGCATCAGCGACGAGGCGCTGGCGTCGGCCAACCGGACCGAGGTCAAGAACATCTCCAGCCACAAGGGCGCGGAGAAGGCCCTGGCCTACGAGGTGACGCGCCAGAAGAACGCTATCCAGCGCGGGCGCGCCGTCGAACAGGAGACGCGCCACTGGGACGAGTCGCGGGGCATCACCGTCTCCATGCGCTCGAAGGAAGAAGAGAAGGACTACCGCTACTTCCGCGAGGCGGACCTCCCGCCCCTCCAGGTGGCCGACTGGAAGGAGCGGATTCCGATACCGGAACTCCCCGACGCCCGGCGCGAGCGCTTCCGCGAGGAGTACGGACTCGACGCGGAGTCGGCCTCGAAGCTCACGTCGACCAAGGAGGTGGCCGACTTCTTCGAGGACGTCGCCGACGAGTTCGACGCCGACCTGGCGGCCACCTGGGTCGCCGACAACCTGCTGGGCGAACTCAACTACCGCGACATGCAGATAACCGACGTCGAGGACAGACTCGACGAGTTCACGCGCCTCGTGGAACTCGTGGCCACCGACGAAATCACGGTCAAGAACGCCGAGGAGGTGGTCCTCAGGACGATGCTCGACGAGGGCGCCGACCCCGACAGCGTCGTCGAGTCCGAGGGGCTGGGCAAGACGTCGGACGACGAGGTGGCCCAGGCCGTCGCCGCCGCCATCGACGAGAACCCCGACGCCGTCGAGGACTACCACGCCGGCGAGGACGGGGCAATCAACTTCCTGGTCGGCCAGGTGATGCAGAAGACCGGCGGGAGCGCCGACCCGGGGAGCGTCAACCAGTTGCTCCGGGCGGAACTCGAGAAGTAGGTCGCGGACCCGCCATTCGAGTCCACGGAAAACCCTCAACCCGCTCTTCGAGTCCACGGAAAACCCTCAACCCGCTCTTCGAGTCCAGGGGCGTCGAATCGACCGTGTCGCGGCCGTTCTCTTCAGCTCCGGGCGCGCCGTCTTCCGGCCCCGAACGTGGCGTCGTCAGGTCCACGCCCGCCGGAGCACGAGAACGCCTGCGACGACGGCCGCTCCCTCGAATACGCGCTCGGTGAACGGTTTCTCGACCAGGTCCGAGCGGAGCCCCGCCTCGTAGACCACGTAGTAGCGCCCGCTGGACTCGACGAGGCGACTCCGCGGTTCGAGTCGCTCTGCCGCCCGGGCACCCCCCGTCTCCACCGTCCGACGGACGGGCAGCGGTTGGGTCTCGACCGGCCTGCTCACGTCTTCGAGCGCCCGGGTCGCAGAGACGCGGTCGAGACTCAGGACGTACGACCCGTTCTCCCACTCGGTGGTTCGCTCGAAGACGCGGCCGTCCCCGGCGAAGGCGACGTACCGCGACTCGGCATCGAGAGTCGGGTCGCCCGTCAGTCGCAGGACGGCCGGGTGGTCGGCGCGCGTTCGTCCGTCGAGCAGCGACGCTTCCAGCGCACACCGGCGGGTGACGACCAGTTCGTGAAAGCAGTCCATGCCCGCAACGCCCCGGAGGCGTGCCGCGTCTCCCGCGAGGACCAGTCGGTCGTCGTCGACCCGCACCTGGACGGCGCGGTACTCGTAATCGTGACCGGTCACGTCCAGGGGTGGCGCGGTGAGGGGAACCGTTACGAGGAGGAGTCCCAGCGCTACGAGACTCGTCTGTCGCCAGGGGACCATACCGGGTCTCCCGGCGCGGATACGAAAAATATGGGGGTCGCCTCCCGGCCGTCACCCGCCGCAGTCGGTCGGTCGATGCGGTGCGGACTTACCGCACCTCGTGGACGTAGTCCTCGAGTTCCACGAGGTCCGTCGACCCGCAGGCCGAACACTCCGCGGGTGCCGAGAACGAGTGGTCGCCCATCTCTCCGTGGACCGTCCCGGCGAAGAGTGCCTGACAACTCGTACACGCGTACAGTTCAGGTGTCTCGGGTATGTGAGACATAAGTGAACATTGCGTCTACCCGACTAATGATTGTTTCGGGCATTTGTCATAATGTGGGACATTCACTCTCCACCGAGTAGTCGAGACGGTGTCCGGTTCGGGAACCGCACTCAGTGTCGACCGCAACCGACGCCGCACCGTCTCCGGCCGTCTCGACAGTTGTTCGCACGCGAAACGGGTCACGCCCCCGTCCAGTCCACCGGATTCGCGCGCGACAGCGCGAAAGGTTTAGGCCGTCGCTTTGCCAAGCAGGGACCGATGAGCAGCGGTCCCGAGTTAATCATCACCGAGAAAGACAACGCCGCCCGGCGCATCGCGGACATTCTCAGCGGCGGGTCCGCCGAGGCAGAGCGGATGAACGGCGTGAACGTCTACAAGTGGGGGGGAAAGCGCTGTATCGGGCTGTCGGGGCACGTCGTCGGCGTTGACTTCCCGCCGGAGTACAACGACTGGCGGGACGTCGAACCGGTCGAACTCATCGACGCGCCAATCGACAAGCACCCGACCCAGGAGAACATCGTCTCGGCCCTGCGGCGACTCGCCCGCCGGGCCCGGCGCGTCGTCATCGCGACCGACTACGACCGGGAGGGCGAACTCATCGGCAAGGAGGCCTACGAACTCGTCAGAGAGGTCAACGAGGACGCGCCCGTCGACCGCGTTCGCTTCTCGTCGATTACCGACCGGGAGGTGACCGAGGCCTTCGAGAGCCCGGACGAACTCGACTTCGACCTGGCGGCCGCCGGCGAGGCCCGGCAGATAATCGACCTGGTATGGGGGGCCGCGCTGACGCGGTTCCTCTCGCTGTCGGCCCGCCAACTGGGTAACGACTTCATCAGCGTCGGCCGGGTGCAGGGCCCGACGCTCAAACTCATCGTGGACCGAGAGCGCGAAATCGAGGCGTTCGACCCCGAGGACTACTGGGAACTGTTCGCCGACCTCTCGAAGAGCGGGAACGGCGACTCCTTCGAGGCCCAGTACTTCTACCTCGACGAGGACGACAACGAGGCAGAACGCATCTGGGACGAGGACGCCGCCGACGCGGCCTACGAGACGCTGTCGGCGGCCGCCGGCGCGCAGGTCGACTCCGTCTCCCGCCGCGTCAGGACCGACTCGCCGCCCGCCCCGTTCAACACGACGCAGTTCATCCGCGCGGCCGGGAGCCTCGGGTACTCGGCCCAGCGGGCCATGAGCATCGCCGAGGACCTCTACACGGCCGGGTACGTCACCTACCCGCGGACGGACAACACGGTGTACCCGGAGGACCTGGACCCCCGCGAACTCCTCTCGGAGTTCGTCGGAAGCCGGCGCTTCGGCGACGACGCCGAGTCGCTGCTGGCGGCCGAGTCCATCGACCCGACCGAGGGGGACAACGAGACGACCGACCACCCCCCGATTCACCCAACCGGCGAGCTCCCGTCGCCGAGCGACCTCTCGGACGACGAGTGGGAGGTCTACGAACTGGTCGTCCGCCGCTTCTTCGCGACGGTGGCCGACCCGGCGACGTGGGAGCACCTCCGGGTGGTGGCCGTCGTCGACGCGGACGACGCACTCTCGCTGAAGGCTAACGGCAAGCGCCTCCTCGAACCCGGCTACCACGCCGTCTACCCGTACTTCAACGCGAGCGAGAACGTCGTCCCGGACGTCGAGGAGGGCGAGGCCCTCGCCGTCTCCGACGTCCGCCTCGAGGACAAGCAGACCCAGCCGCCGCGTCGCTACGGGCAGTCCCGGCTCATCGAGACGATGGAGCAGATGGGAATCGGGACGAAGGCGACCAGGCACGACGTCATCCAGAAGCTCTACGACCGCGGGTACATCGAGAACGACCCGCCGCGGCCGACGCGGCTGGCACGCGCCGTCGTGGAAGCCTCCGAGGAGTTCGCGGACCGCATCGTCAGCGAGGAGATGACCGCGCAACTCGAATCGGACATGGTCGCCATCGCCCGCGGCGAGGCCACGCTGGACGACGTGACCGCCGAGTCCCGGGAGATGCTCCGCGAGGTGTTCGACCGCCTGATGGACTCCCGCGAGGAACTGGGCGACCAGCTCCAGGAGTCGCTGAAGGCCGACAAGACCCTCGGCCCCTGCCCGGAGTGCGGCGAGGACCTCCTGGTCCGGAAGAGCCGCCACGGCTCGTACTTCGTGGGCTGTGACGGCTACCCCGACTGCACGTACACCCTGCCGCTCCCCTCGACGGGGAAGCCCCTCATCCTGGAGGAGACCTGCGAGGAACACGGCCTCCGCGAGGTGAAGATGCTGGCCGGGCGAAAGACGTTCGTCCACGGGTGTCCCCAGTGCAAGGCCGACGAGGCCGAGGCGGAGGACGACCTGGTCATCGGCGCGTGCCCGGACTGCGGCGAGGAACACGGCGGCGAACTCGCTATCAAGCGACTCCGCTCAGGGTCCCGGCTCGTCGGCTGTACGCGGTACCCGGACTGCGAGTACTCGCTCCCGCTCCCCCGCCGAGGGGACATCGAGGTGACCGACGGCGTCTGCGAGGAGCACGACCTGCCCGAACTCCGGGTCACCTACGACGACGAGGACCGCGACCCGTGGGAACTGGGCTGTCCCATCTGCAACTTCCAGGAGTACCAGGCCCGCCAGGAGAGCGCGTCTCTCGAAACCATCAACGGCATCGGCGAGAAGACCGCCGAGAAACTGAAAGACGCGGAAATCGACGACGTCGGCGCTCTCAAGCGCGCCGACCCCGACGAACTCGCCGAGAAAGTCGAGGGCATCAGCGCCGCCGCGGTCCGCGACTGGCAGGCCAAAGCCGACTGAGCGCCCGCCCGCCACGACCCCTCGTCGGGCGGAACCGGCCGACACGCGGCCAAACGACGGTGCTGACGCCGGACGAACGCGCTTCCGGGGTCCGCGGCCATCCGTTCGCTTTTTGTAGTTCGTTCCGGATACCACGGGTAATGACGGCTCCGTGGGAAGACTGGGACCACATCCTCAAGGTGGACCCCGACAAGGACCTCGTCGAGGGAGAATCGTACGCCGACGTCTGTCAGACCGGGACCGACGCCCTCGAAATCGGGGGAACGACCGGCATGACCAGCGAGAACATCAGCGAGGTGGTCGAGGCCTGCGCGCGCTACGACGTGCCCCTCTACCAGGAACCCTCCAACCCGGCCGTGGTCATCGACGACGACGCCCTCGACGGCTACCTCATCCCCACCGTGTTCAACGCCGGCGACCCGTTCTGGATTACGGGCGCCCACAAGGAGTGGGTCCGCGTCGCCGACGGGATGGACTGGGACCGGACCCACACCGAGGCGTACATCGTCCTGAACCCCGACTCGGCCGTCGCGGAGTACACCGACGCCGACTGCGACCTCTCCCCCGACGAGGTCGCCTCCTACGCCCAGGTCGCAGAGCGGATGTTCGGACAGGAAATCGTCTACGTCGAGTACTCGGGCACCTTCGGCGACCCGGACACCGTGGCCGCGGCGTCCGACCGCCTGAAGGAGTCGACCCTGTTCTACGGCGGGGGTATCCACGACTACGACACGGCCTACGAGATGGGCGCCAACGCGGACGTAATCGTGGTCGGGGACCTCCTACACGACGAGGGCGTCGACGCGGTCCGGGAGACCGTCGAGGGCGTCCGGGACGCGCACGCCGAACTCTCCGAGGCGTAACACGCGACTTCGACCGGCCTGTCACGACCCGCTCTCGTTCCTGTCCTGGTCCGGCGTTGGTCCGGCCTGGGTGTGGTCGGGCACGGCTAGTCCGGCCCGGCAGTTCACCCGCGAAGACGGCCGGAAACCGGCGGGCTTTAGGTCCGGATACAGGTATGGCACACACACATGAGCCACGAGGAGTTCCCCACGGACAACCCCGCGGTGGTCACCTGCGGGTTGCCCTACGCCAACGGCGACCTGCACGTGGGTCACCTTCGGACGTACGTCGGCGGCGACGTCTACTCGCGGGCGCTTCGCAAACTCGGCCAGCAGACCGCGTTCGTCTCCGGGTCGGACATGCACGGCACCCCCGTCGCCGTCAACGCCGACCAGGAGGGCGTCTCCCCAGAGGAGTTCGCCCTCCGCTGGCACGAGACCTACGAGGAGACGTTCCCGAAGTTCAACGTCGAGTTCGACAACTACGGGCACACGCACGACCAGACCAACGTCGACCTCACGACGGACATCGTCCGGGCGCTGGAAGCGGAGGGGTACGTCTACGAGAAGGACATCATGGTCGCCTACGACCCCGGCGAGGACCAGTACCTCCCGGACCGGTACGTGGAGGGGACCTGCCCGTACTGCGGGGCCAGAGCCCGCGGCGACGAGTGCGACGAGGGGTGCCAGCGCCACCTCGAACCGGGCGAGATTGAGGACCCCGTCTCGACGGTCACGGGGAACCCCGCCGAGTACCGCGAGCGGACCCACCGCTTCTTCCGGGTCTCGGACCTCCAGGAGTACCTCCAGGGGTTCATCGACCGACTGGAGGGGACCGCCAACGCGCGCAACCAGCCCCGCGAGTGGATAGAGGGCGAACTCCAGGACTGGTGTATCACCCGGGACATGGACTGGGGCATCGACTACCCCGGCGACGAGGCCGAGGACCTCGTGTTGTACGTCTGGGTCGACGCGCCCATCGAGTATATCTCCTCGACGAAGCAGTACACCGACCGCGTCGGGAGCGACGTCTACGACTGGGAGTCGGTCTGGAAGCGCGAGGGCGACGCCCTCCCGGCGGAGCAGGGAGGCGAAATCGTCCACGTCATCGGGCGCGACATCATCCAGCACCACACCGTCTTCTGGCCCGCGATGCTCCGCGTCGCGGGGTACAACGAACCACGGGCCGTGATGGCCAGCGGGTTCGTCACGCTCGGCGGCAAGGGGTTCTCGACGAGTCGGAACCGCGCCGTCTGGGCCGACGAGTACCTCGAAGAGGGGTTCCACCCGGACCTCCTGCGGTACTACATCGCCACGAACGGCGGGTTCCAGCAGGACGTCGACTTCTCGTGGTCGAAGTTCCAGGAGCGCGTCAACGGCGAACTCGTCGGCACGGTGGGCAACTTCGTCTACCGCTCGCTATTGTTCGCCTACCGTAACTTCGAAGGGACGCCGGACGCCCCGCTCTCGCCGGACGTCGAGGAGCGCATCGAGGAGGCGCTCTCGGAGTTCCGGGCGGCGGTCAACGACTACTCCATCCGCGAGGCCGGCAACGCTGCGGTCCGCCTCGCCCAGTTCGGCAACGAGTACATCCAGCGCAACGAACCGTGGAAACTCGTCGACGAGGACCCCGACGAGGCGGCGCAGGTCATCCGTGACTGCGTGCAGGTCTCGAAGGCCGTCGCGGTGCTGTTCCAGCCGGTGGCCCCCGCGAAGGCCGCGGCGCTCTGGAATCAGGTGTCCGACGGCGGGTCGGTCCACGAGACGACCCTGGAGGCCGCCCTCGAACCGCCGGCCGCGTCGTTCGACGAGCCGACGGAACTGTTCGAGAAGATTCCGGACGAGCGCGTCGAGGAACTCGCCGAGAAACTGGAGGCGCGCGCCGAGTCGGTGGCCGACGACGCGGCGGGGGACGAGGCCGACGACGAAGCCGACGGGGCGGCCGACGAGCGCCCCGACCTCGAACCGCTGGTGTCGGACCGCATCGACTTCGAGACGTTCCAGGACCTGGACATCCGCGTGGGGCGCATTCTCGACGCCGAACCCATCGAGGGCGCCGACAAACTCGCCCGCCTCGAAGTAGACATCGGCGTCGAAGAGCGCCAGGTCGTCGCCGGCATCAAACAGCTCCACGACCTGGAGGAACTGGTCGGCGAGCGCGTCGTCGTCCTCGCCAACCTCGAGAAGGCCGAACTGTTCGGCGTCGAGTCCAACGGGATGGTCCTCGCCGCCGGCGAGGCGGCCGACCTGCTGACGACCCACGGCGACGCCGTTCCCGGCGAGAAGATTCGGTAACGCCTCGGCGACCGTCGTCGCCTCGGACCCCTGCGATTACGCCCCGGCGACCGTGCGCCGCTCGTTTTCCGCCGCGGATTTCGGAGTCGCGGACACCCCGCGTGTCCAGACCCTCGCCCCCGAATCTACCGGCCACACGCTCGCCTGACGCCCGGTCTGAAAACCCGCTATCTTGCGGGTTTACTCGGTTCACGGTAATATCCTCGGGCTTTTTGGGGGTGAATGAACAACTCCCCGGTCATGAGGAAGGCGAAGATCGTCTGCACACTCGGTCCGGCGTCCGACGACCAGTCCCAGATTCGGGAACTGGCGGAGGCCGGGATGTCTGTCGCACGACTGAATGCGAGCCACGGGACGCCGGAGCACCGTGCGGAGGTCATCGACCGGATTCGGGCCGTCGACGAGTTGACCGACGACCCGGTCGCGGCGATGGTCGACCTCCAGGGGCCGGAGGTACGAACGGCCGACATCGACGAACCCATCTATCTGGAGACCGGGTCGACTGTCCGCTTCTTCCAGGGCGACACGGCCACCCCCGAGGAGGTCGGTCTCTCCTATCCCATCGGCGCCGCGGAGGTCGGCGACACGGTCCTGCTCGACGACGGCCGCATCGAGGCGACCATCGAATCGGTCGACGGCGAGGACGTGACCGCCCACATCGAGTCGGGCGGCGAACTCCCCGCACGGAAAGGGGTCAACGTTCCCGGGGTCGACCTCGACATCGAACTCATCACCGAGGGCGACCACGAGGAACTCAAGGTCGCAGCCGAGAAAAACGCCGAGTTCGTCGCCGCGAGCTTCGTCCGCGACGCCGACGACATCTACGAGATCAGCGACACGCTCGAGGAGTACGGCGCGGAGATTCCCATCATCGCGAAAATCGAACGCGTCGGCGCCGTCGAGAACCTCGACGAGATTATCGACGCCGCCTTCGGCGTGATGGTCGCCAGGGGCGACCTGGGCGTCGAGATGCCCCTGGAGGACGTGCCGGTGGTCCAGAAGCGCATCATCCGCAAGGCCCAGGAGGCCGGCGTTCCGGTCATCACCGCCACGGAGATGCTCGACTCCATGGTCAGGTCGCGCCGCCCCACGCGGGCCGAGGCCTCCGACGTGGCGAACGCGGTCCTCGACGGCACCGACGCCGTCATGCTCTCGGGGGAGACGGCCATCGGCGACCACCCCACGCGCGTGGTCGAAACCATGGCCCGCATCGTCCGCGAGGTGGAGTCGACCGACGAGTACCGCGAGACGGTCGAGGGGCGCGTCCCCGACGCGACGAAGAACTCGCGGACCGAGGCGCTCTCGCACGCCGCCCGCTATCTGGCCTCGGACACGAACGCCGCCGCCATCGTCGCCGCCAGCGAGTCGGGCTACACCGCGCGGAAGACGGCGAAGTTCCGCCCGAGCGAGCCCATCGTGACCATCACGCCGAACGACCGCGTGCGCCGCCAGCTCGGTCTCTCGTGGGGAATCAAGCCCGTCTACGCGCAGTACCGCGAGAACGTCGAGGACATCATGGACGACGCCGTCTCGGCGGCCCTCGAGGCGGACGTCGCCCGGAGCGGCGACACCATCGTCGTCCTGTCGGGGATGATGACCGAACTCGAGGGGAGCCACTCGACGAACATGCTGAAGGTCCACGTCGCGGCCGAGGCCGTCGCCACCGGCCGCAAGGTGGTCGGCGGGCGCGTCGCCGGTCCGATTCACCGATGTCGGGACGGCGACCTCTCGACGGTCCCCGAGGGGGCCATCCTCGTGTTGCCGCCGGAGTTCGACGAGGAGTTCACCGGCGACGCCGCGAAGCTCGCCGGCATCGTCGACGCCCGTCCCGGGATGACCGGGTACGCGGCGCTCGTGGCCCGCGAACTCGACATCCCCATGATAAGCGGGGCGCCGCTCCCGGACGAACTCGAGGACGGGTCCGAGGTCACGCTGCACTCCGAGCGGGGTATCGTCTACGAGGGAAACATCATCTCGGCTGACGAGGACGTAGTCGAACCCATCTCCCCGCGGCGGTAATCCTTTCACCGGCGACCCCTTACGCGGTCGTATGCAGGACGCCCCTCCCGCCGAGGAGTCAGACGACGGCTGGATACCCGGAGACGACGACGGGGAGGACGCCTTCGACCCGACGGCGCAACCGCTCGAACCGGGGTCGCCGTCGCTCGAAAACGTCCTCTTCGTGCTGCTCGGCGTCGTCTCCGCCGTCGCCATCCTCTCGACCGCGTTTTCGCTGTAACCGCCCGCCCGATTCTGTCGGGCGTCGGACATCCACCCCCACGAGCCGGGAGCCCGCCGCCGGCCGAGGGTCACACACCAGTCCAGAGTCCCGCCGTTACCAGCCGAAAGTCGCCCACCAGTCGAGAGTCCCGCCGCCGGCAGGGAGCGACACGCGACCGAGCGGTGGCACGAACGGGGGACTGCGCCCGTTTCGTTATCGGTTCTGAGAATTGCGAGACGTAACTTATGTACCCCGACCGGGAACCCTCCTCCAACCGACCACTATGTCCCGATGGACCCCCATCCGGGCGATTCTCGTCCTCGCCCTCGTCGTCGCCTCCGCCGCCGTCTCGGGTCCGGCCGCCGCTGCCGGCGAGTCCGTCCTCGCAGTCGGCTCTCCCGGAGGCGATGGCGTCGCCCCGGCGACGTCCTCGAGTTCGTCCGCCGCCTTCTCGGACGACGAGATTCGCGTCGAGCGGGGGGACCTGCTCACGGTCACCGTGGTCCACTCGGAACCCGCCCGCTTCCACCTCGGGGGCGAGGGCTCGGGGTACCACCTCGAAGTCGCGCTCTCGGGAAGCGGGAAGGACCGAATCACTATCGACACGTACAACTCGACCGGACAGCCCGAGACGTACGTCACCGGCGGCAACGCCACCCTCCACACCCTGCCGCTGGCGCGCCCGCTCGCGCCGACGCGCTACGTGATGAACGTCACCATCGACGGCGTCGAACAGGACCTCGGGACCGTCGTCGTCGAGGAACCGCCCGAGACGACGATTCGCTCGTACGTCCGACCGGCCGCCGACCTCGACACCGTCGAATCCGTCGACGCCGACGGCCTCGAACCCGGTTCCCGCGCTGCGCGGGGTGACCTCGTCGTCCTCCGGGTGGACGAGCGCGGACTCGAGACGGCGCTCGACCCCGCGGACCTCTCGGGCGGGGCGGCGGCCGAGGGCATCGAACTGTCGTTCGTCGAGGCGGACCCGGGCCTGAACAGCGACCCCCACCGGTTCGTCCCCGGCGATAACGTCTCGGTGTTCACCGACTTCCCGAACGACCGCGTCTGGGTCGTCTGGGACACGACCAGCCTCCCGTTCGAGGAGCGGACCCGGTACCACGTGACCCTCTCGCTGAATCCCAGGCACAACGACCTGGTCGACGACCGGGTGACGCTGGCGTCCACGACGGTGACGCTGAGCGAACCCGACGTCGACCTGGACGCTCCCGACGGGTTCACCGTCTACCCCTGGGAGCCCCGGACGCTGACCGTGACCGGCGAGACGAACCTCGCTCCGGGCACGACGCTGGACGTCCGGGGGCGCGCGACGGAACCGCGGGCGTTCCTGAAGCGCAACGCCGTCACCGTCTCGCCCAACGGGACCTTCGAGACCACCTTCGACCTGGCGGACGTCCCTCGGAACAGTTCGTTCCCGGTCTGGGTGCAGGGCTACCGCGAGGAGTCCGTCGAGACGGTCCGCGTGACCGACGAGCGGGCCTCGGTGCGGTTCCGCGACCAGGCGGGGGCCGACCGGGTCACGGTTCGGCGCGCAACGCTCGGCCTCGGCGGTTTCGTTCGCCTGGAAGACTCGTCGGGGACGACGCGCGGCGTCTCTGGCTACCTGGAACCCGGCACCCACGAGAACCTGACCCTCGCCCTCGACCCGCGGCTGGGTCGGACGAGCGAACTCACCGCCGTCGCCGTCATGGACCGGGACGACGACCGGACGTTCGAACCCGGACGGGACGCCCCCTACACCCCGAACGGCACGGGCACCCGCATCGCGGATACGGCGACGGTGACGGTCCAGCAGACGGTGACGGCGCCGCCGGTGACGGCAGACGCCTCGCCGGCCCCGACGACGCCGGCGACGGCAGCCACTGGGACCCCTGCGTCCGCCGCCTCGCCGTCGGTGCCGGTCCGAACGGAGACGCCGCTGACGCCGGTGTCGAAGACGAAGGCACCGCTCTCGCCGCTCGTCCCACTTCTCGCGCTCGCTCTCGCCGGGTTGCTGGCGATGCGGTCCGGTCCCTGGAGCTAACTCATGCACTGCACTCCCCACATCCCCCGCGTCCGCCCGCCCGCCGAGACACAGCTCGCCGGAGGTGAGCCGGCGTGATAGCCGAGATGAAGCCGGGAGCGTTCGTCCGCTTTCTCGCAGCCCTCTGGCAGCAACGCGGCTGGGAGACCGCCGTCCGCGAGCGGTCCGGCGGCGAGTACGTCGTCCGTGGGCGCCACCCGGGCGGCGCCCGGGGACTGCTGTACGTCCGCCCCGGAGTCGACGGGGTCGTCACGGAGGACGTGCTGGACCGGTTCCGGCGACACGCCCGGGAGCGGGGCGTGGACGTGCCGGTGCTGGCGACGCAGGGGCGCCTCGACCAGTCGGTGGTCGACCGGGCGGCCGAGACGGGCGTCCACCTCCTCGACCCGGCGCGCATCGAGACGATCGTTCGGGAGGGGGGCTTCGAGCAGGTGCTGGCGCAGTTCACCGATGCGGACGGCGGTCAGGCAGGTGGCGGGATGCAGTCGGAGCCGAACGCCGAGGCGACCGCGGCGCACACGGACGGAGGCACGGCGACGGGCGGAAACGACGCTCTGGCGGCGGTCCTGGGGCCGGCCCGGACTGCGGCCCACACCGCCCTGTCGAACCTCCCCGGTGGAGTGGCGCTGCTGGGGCATCTCCCCGACGTCGGTCGTCCGACCGTTCCGTCCCGGGTGGCCGCCGCGGCGTCGCGTCTCCCCGGGTTCGGCGGCGACGAATTCCCGCTCGACCCGCTCTCGCTGTCCGCCGTCGGCGACGAGGGGGATTCGGACGACTCCAGCGGTTCGGCGTCGCGCTTCCGACCGACCCTCAGTCGCCGGTCGGTCGGGACGGTCCTGCTGGTGATGCTGGTCGCCGTCGCAGGCGTTCTCGGGGCGGGCACGCTCGTCGGGAACGGGGCATCGGTCTCGCTGGTGTCCGGCGGCGGGGCCGACGGGGCCGGCGTGTCCGCAGTCTCGACGGCCCCGCCCGAGAACGCCACGCTCCACGCGCGATGGACCGCACGCCGGGCGGACTCGGTGTCGCTTCAGGACGGCACGACGTACGAACCGCCGGCCGACGAGACGTTTCTGGTCGTGCAACTGAACGTGACGAATCGCGGCGCGGCCCCCTCGACGTTTGGACCGTCGGCGCTCGCTCTCGAAACGGACGGCGCGCGCTACGCCGTCCAGCCGCTCGTCGGGACCGACGGCGGGTTCGCCGGCGGCCTGTTCGCGCCCGGCGGACAGCGGACCGTCTGGGTCGCGTTCTCCGTTCCGGCCGACGCAGAGACGGGGACGCTCGTCGTCCGGCCCGGGAGCGACGCCGCCCGGGAGGGCGTCTCCTTCGAACACGACGGGTCGATGACCGTCTCGGTGGTGTCGTCCTGACCGCGACTCGGGAGTCGCTCGGGCGTCGGTGCCGACTTGCGTGCAAATCCTTAATCGCTCCCGTTCCCTAGTCGGGGTATGCTCGGCCCTCTCGGTCACGTTCCCCTCCAGCTAGACCTCTTCGGTCCCGAGACGCTGCCGCTGTTGCTCGTCATGGCGGGCCTCGGACTCTCGGTCGCAGAGGCGCTGGCCCCCGGTGCCCACTTCATCGTCCTGGGCGTGGCGCTGCTCACCGCGGGCATCGTGGGCCTCCTCATCGGGTCGTTCGCCACCCCGTTCGTCCTCGGGGCGCTGGTCCTCCTGTTCGGAGTCCTGGCGCTGGTCGGCTACCGCGAACTCGACCTCTACGGCGGGAAGGGAATCGCCAGGACGAGCGACTCGACGGCGCTGACGGGGAAGACCGGCCGCGTCACCGAGCGCGTGACGCCCACCGACGGCGAAATCAAACTGACGGACGGCGGCGGGTTCAACCCGTACTACGCCGCCCGTTCGGTGAGCGGCGAAATCCCGCCCGGGACCGAGGTGATGATAGTCGACCCCGGCGGCGGCAACGTCGTCACCGTCGAATCTCTCGGCGCGGTCGAGGACGACATCGACCGGGAACTCGCCCGCGAACGAGAGCGTCGCTCCCGGGAACGCGAGCGGGAGACCGAAACCGAGACGGAAGGCGCCTGAACGCTCCGAGCGGCCCGGACCGCCCCGGAGCGGCGTCCAGCCCTCCTGCACTACGGGAGAAGCCTTATCCTGCCGACACACCAAGACCCGCCATGGACCCCGTCCTCCTCCAGGCAGGCATCGGCAGTCTCGGCACGCTCCTGGTCGGGTTGCTGGTACTCCTCCTCGCAGTGGTCACCGTCTACCAGATGGTGGAGATCGTCGACGCCTACGAGAAGAAGGCGCTGACGGTGTTCGGGGAGTACCGGAAACTCCTCGAACCGGGTATCAGCTTCATCCCGCCGTTCGTCTCGCGGACGTACGCCTTCGACATGCGGACGCAGACGCTCGACGTCCCCCGGCAGGAGGCTATCACCCGCGACAACTCGCCGGTCACGGCCGACGCCGTCGTCTACATCAAGGTGATGGACGCCAAGAAGGCGTTCCTCGAAGTCGACGACTACAAGCGCGCCGTCTCGAACCTGGCCCAGACGACGCTCCGGGCGGTGCTCGGTGACATGGAACTGGACGACACGCTGAACAAGCGCCAGGAGATCAACGCGCGCATCCGCAAGGAACTGGACGAACCCACCGACGAGTGGGGGGTCCGGGTCGAATCCGTCGAGGTGCGGGAGGTCAACCCGAGCGCCGACGTCCAGCAGGCGATGGAACAGCAGACCTCCGCCGAGCGTCGCCGCCGGGCGATGATTCTCGAGGCGCAGGGTGAACGGCGCAGCGCCGTCGAGAAGGCAGAGGGGGACAAGCAGTCGAACATCATCCGGGCGCAGGGTGAGAAGCAGTCCCAGATTCTGGAAGCCCAGGGTGACGCGATTTCCACGGTCCTGCGGGCCAAGTCCGCAGAATCGATGGGCGAGCGGGCCATCATCGAGAAGGGCATGGAGACGCTCGAACGCATCGGACAGGGCGAGTCGACGACGTTCGTCCTCCCGCAGGAACTCACCTCGCTGCTCGGCCGGTACGGCCGACAGCTCTCCGAGAGCGACGTCCAGGAGATGGCCGGCCTCGAGAGTAACGAGTTCGACGAGGAGACGCGCGAACTCCTCGGTCTGGACGACATCGACAAGATTCTCGGCCAGATAGACGAGGCCGCGGAGATGGACGTCGAGCAACTCGAACAGGAGGCCGAGGCCATCAAGGCAGGCGCCGGAACGGACATCAAGAGCCCCGACGAGGTCATCGCGGAGGCCGACCAGCAGGATACCATCAAAGACCCCGACGAGGTCATCGCCGAGTCCGACGAGAACGAGGCGACTCCCTCGACGGAGACCACCGACGGAGGCACCGAGGACGACGAGTCGGACGCCGAGAAAGAACTGGAGTGAGTTCGTCTCTCGGCGGTCGATGGGTCGCTTTCGCCGTGTGAGCCGCGTTCGCCGCGTGAACCCTCCCGCCGCGCGTACTGTGTCGAACGCCCGACTGTCTCGAAGAACGGTTTGTGTCAGGTGCCCCCACAGTACACCTCGAAGACCTTTTAATCGACGCAGTGCGTAACCAGTAGTAATGGGGAACCGGGAGGTCGACGAGGAGAAGCGCGCGACGCTGCGACGGTTCGCAGCGCTCGGTGCGGCCACGCCCCTCGTCGGGTTCGGGGGCGGGCAGGACGCCGCGGACTCGCAGAGCGACGCCCGCGACGCCCTCGTCGGATACCTGGTGTCGACGCCCGGTGCGCACTTCTCGAAGGTCCGCGACGACCTGAAACTCGGCACCGGCGAGACCCAGCACCACCTCCGCAAACTCATCGAAGACGGCGTCCTCGAGTCCCGACGCGACGGGGAGTACCGGCGGTTCTTCCCGGCCGGCCGGTTCTCGGAGTTCGAGCAGGTGACGCTGGGGTACCTCCGCCGGGACACGCCGCGGGGGATGCTCATCGAACTGCTCAGGAACCCGTCGGCGACGGGCACGGACCTTGCGGACGCGCTCGACGTCTCCCGGGCGACGGTCAGCAAGTACGCCGGCGAACTGGCCAGCGCCGGCCTCCTCTCGCGCGAGGACGGCTACGCGGTCAACCGCCCCGAGACGGTCATCACGCTCCTCTTGCGGTTCGCAGACTCCTTCGGACCCGAATCCGCGTCGTTCGCCGCCGACGCGGCCGCGTACATCCGGTTCGACCCCTGAATCGACCGGAACCGACGTTCCCGAAGCGGGCCTGAACTGTCGTTCGAACGACCCGGCGAGCGGCGAGGACGAACCGAGTATCGGGGGCGCCCAGCGACGTACCCCTCTGCGACGAGCGGACGACCGGCTGCGCGGAGACTGATTTCCCGACGAAATCCCGGTGACCTACTGCTCTGTGACAGTTCGGCGACTGACTGCTCTCCGGCGGCTCGACGGCGACCGCTTCGCGGACTCAGGTGGCTCCGCGGACCCCCCTCCGGCGCCCGGCCTCTCGTCTGCCTGCGCGGTCAGACGGAGACTTTCCAGGTCGTCCCCGAGGAGTATCCCCACTTCTCCACGGTGACGTCGTGGCTCCCGTTGAGGATTGCCGTCATGTTCGCACCGACTTCCTTGGCGGTCATCCCCAGTTCCTCGCCGATGAGACGCGACTTGAAGTACGTCTTCGTCCGCGCGTTCTCGCGGAGGTACTGGAGGATGCGCTGCTGTTTGTCGGTGAGGTCGTTCGTCCCGGCGGTGGCGCTCATGGACAGACAACTAGAGGGACCTGTCGCTAATGAGGGGTTTGGTACGAGCGGTTAACAGCTTCCAGTCTGGCGATTAGCTCCGCGTGGGAGGCGTTTTCACGACCCCAGGCCCCCCTCGTGGGTACGGTCGGCTAACACCGGCTGGCGATACTGTCGCGAGACGCACTTCGAACCCGGTGTGACAGTCTCCGAAGACGGAGCATTCCGCCAGTAGACCCGACGTACGGCCCGTCGGGGTCAAAAAGTTCTTAGTCGAGTACGAGGGACAACTCTACTAATGGAACGGCGAATCGAAAGTAAACTATCTACCACCGATTCTCACCGGGTGGACGTCAGCGTCGTGCTCCCTGCGTACAACGAGGAGCAGACCATAGAGCACACGGTCACCACGACGCTCGACACCCTCTCCGAATTCCTCCCCGAGGGGCGGTTCGAGGTCGTCGTCGCTGAGGACGGCTGCGACGACCGGACGCCGGAAATCGCGGACCGTCTGGCCGAGGAACACCCCGAGGTGTTCCACTTCCACAGCGACGAGCGACTCGGCCGCGGCGGCGCCCTCGAACGTGCGTTCGCGGCCTCGAACGGCGACACCCTCGTCTACTTCGACACGGACCTGGCGACGGACATGCAGCACCTCGAAGAACTCGTCGAGCGGGTCCGGTCCGGGGAGTACGACATCGCAACCGGGTCGCGGTGGATGCCAGGCCGGCAGGCAGACCGCCCGGCCAAGCGCGGCGTCCCCTCCAGAGTGTACAACAGTCTCGTCCGACTGGTGCTCGGGTCCGACCTCAAGGACCACCAGTGCGGGTTCAAGGCGTTCAGCCGCGAGGCGTTCGACACGCTCCGCGCCGACGTGGAGGACGCCCACTGGTTCTGGGACACGGAGATGCTCGTCCGCGCCCAGCGCCACGGCTTCCGGGTCGCGGAGTTCCCCGTCGACTGGGAACCGAAGGGCGACACCAAGGTCGACCTCGTCCGCGACGTGTTCGGGATGGGCAGTCAGATCGGTCGCACCTGGTGGCAACTCTCGGTCCAGCCGCGGGTCGACCGCCGGGTGACGCTCACCGCCGGAACGCTGTTCACTGTCCTGGCGCTCCTGTTGATGACGCAGTACATCGACTTCGGCGCCGTGCTCGAGGAGATGAGCCAGGCCGACCCGGCCCTCGTGGGCGGGGCCGCGTTCATCTATCTCGTCTCCTGGCCGATTCGCGGCCTCCGGTACCGCGACATCCTCGCGGACCTCGGGTACCACGAACGCACCGGCTTCCTCACGGGGGCGGTGTTCATCAGTCAGACCGGGAACCTCGTGTTCCCCGCGAGGGCGGGTGACGCCGTCAGGGCGTACGTCGTGAAGGCTCGCCGGGGAATCCCGTACCCCTCGGGATTCGCGTCGCTCGCGGTCGAGCGGGTGTTCGACCTGCTGACTATCACGTCGCTGGCGGGCCTGGTGCTCATCGGGTTCACCCTGACCGGACAGACGGCGAGGCTCGTGGAAACCGTCACCGGCGCCGAGGGCGCCGGACGGGTCGCAGTCGTCGTCGCCACCGGCGTCGGCGCCGCGGCCGTCCTCGCCGTCCTCGGCATCGTGGCGACTGCGCGCTCGGACAGCAACTACATCAGAGCGGCCGTCCGGCGGGTGAGCACCGACAGCTACGCCGACTACCTGGCCCAGATACTGGAGCGGTTCGTCGGCGACATTCAGCGGGTCGCCGGAAGCCGCGCGGGCATCGTCCGCATCGGGGCGAGCAGCCTGCTCATCTGGTCGCTGGACGTGGTGACCGCCGTGCTCGTGCTGGTCGCCTTCGGCGTCGAACTTCCGGTCGTGACGCTGCTGGCCGTCGGCTTCTTCGCCGTCTCGGTCGGCAACCTGGCCAAGGTCCTGCCGCTGTCCCCCGGCGGCGTCGGTCTCTACGAGGGCGCGTTCACCCTGCTGGTCATCGGCCTGACGCCACTGAGCGCGTCCGTGGCCCTCGGCGCGGCGGTGCTCGACCACGCGGTGAAGAACCTGGTCACCGTCCTCGGCGGGGCCGTCTCGATGCTCTCGCTCAACGTCTCGCTGACGACCGCCGTCGAAGAGAGCGCCGACGCGAGAGAGTCCGGCGAAGTGCTGGACGACTGAGGACCCGCGCCGTCAGTCGTACAGGTCGCTAGCGAACGGCGCGAGCGCCGCGGTGACCGCCGCCGCGAGGGCGTCGTCCCGCGGCAGGCGCCCCCGCGTGAACGCGCCGGCGGCGCCGTCTTTCTTCGCGACGTCGTCGACGCCGAGCACGTCGTCCATCACGGGGCCCAGTTCCTCGCCGTCGCGGATTCGAGCGGCGATGTCGGCGGGCAACTCGAGACTCGGACCGGTCCCGTGTCCGACGACCGCTCCGTCGGTGACGGCCGCCCACATCACGAGGTAGAGACCGTCCGTCCCCTCGTATTCCGCGACGCCGCCCTCGATGCCGACCCCGTAGTCGAACGACCCCGACTCCAGAACCCGCCTGGCCCGGTTCTCCGCGCCGGCCACTGTCTCGGCGTGTCCGCGGGGCTGTTCGCTCACGCCCGACTCGACCGGCACCGCCGATACCGCCGCCTCCGGCAGCACGGACGCGACGGCGCGCCGCTTCACCGGATTTCCGCTTCCGACACCCACGCGAATCGTCCTCCCGTCCCCGAGCATGTTTCGAGAGTCCGCAGCCGTGGGTTATCGACGTGTCGAATTCTCCGTCCGGCCCCGCTTCCGAAACGAAGCCGCTTCGGCCGTCAGCGACGCCCGACCGATTATCGTATAAGAATATTTTGATTCTTCGTCGCCAAATCTCCGCCAGAGGCGCCGTTTCTCCCGTCGAGATTTCTGTTCCGATGGAGTTATATAGGACCCTTCCGTCGGTAGCCTACACCCCGTCCCGGGATTCTGTGGTTGGGTCGCCCCGGGAGCATCCGTCGTATCAATGAGCGAAAAAACCTACGCGAGCACGCGAGAGAGTGTACAGCGCCGAAACCAGCGAGAACAGGAGTCCGAGAGTCAGTCGGGCGAGGGGCTCCGGTGCCCCGAGTGTGGCGGCCAGGTCGTCACCGACGAGGAACACGGCGAGACGGTCTGCGCCGACTGCGGCCTCGTCGTCACCGAGGACTCGGTCGACCGCGGCCCGGAGTGGCGCGCGTTCGACTCCAAGGAGAAAGACCAGAAGTCCCGCGTCGGCGCGCCGACGACGAACACGATGCACGACAAGGGCCTGTCGACGAGCATCGACTGGCGGAACAAGGACGCCTACGGGAACTCCCTCGGGTCCCGCCAGCGCCAGAAGATGCAGCGCCTGCGGAAGTGGAACGAGCGGTTCCGCACCCGCGACTCCAAGGAGCGCAACCTCAAGCAGGCGCTGGGCGAAATCGACCGCATGGCCTCGGCGCTGGGCCTCCCGGAGAACGTCCGGGAGACGGCGTCGGT
>JBEPXT010000040.1:0-24252 GCA_041641795.1 Salinigranum sp. | reverse complement strand
GGTTCGTCGACTTCTACAACGACGCCCAGCCGATTACGCTCCGCCTCCACCAGTTGAACCTGCTCCCGGGAATCGGGAAGAAACTCCGGAACAACATCCTCGACGAGCGAAAGCGGGGCCCCTTCGAGGGCTTCGACGACCTGAAAGACCGCGTCTCGGGGCTCCACAACCCGCGCGAGGTGCTCGTCGACCGAATCATGGAAGAACTGCAGGAGGCGGACCTGAAGTACAAGACCTTCGTCCAGAACGACCAGTAACGCTCCGGGTTGGTCGACGCGGCGCGGGGCCGTTCTTGCGGATCTATTCTCCGACGTTCACCGCAAACGCGTCGCCCGCCAGCGCGTTCTCTCGCGTCCGTCTCACACGGCCGTCTCCTCCCCGGCACCTCCTCGCTCGCCATCCGTCGCCGTCCCGTTCTCCGACCGCGGCGTTTCCACGCCGCCCGACCCCGAACGCCCCTCCGCCCGCCGTAGTCGTCTGCAACGGGCGGCGAACAGGCACGTCGGGAAACGGGGAATTTACCCTCGTCCGGTTTCTAGGTTCGCCAATGACAGACCGGGACTCCGCGACGCGCGAGCGTTCTCCCCGCGACCCCGACGACCTCTTGCGGCGGGCGGGGGTGCGCGGAAACCCCGACCGGGACCAGCACTTCCTCGTCGACGACCGGGTGCTCGACCGCATCCCCGGATACCTGCCGGCCGACGCCGACCGGAGCCACCTGCTCGAAATCGGCGCCGGCACCGGCGCGCTGACCGACCGCCTGCTGCGGGCCGGCGAGCGCGTGACCGCCGTGGAACGAGACGGCGACCTGGCCGCGTTTCTCGAACGAGAGTTCGCCGGCGAAGTCAGTTCGGGTCGACTGACGGTCCGCGAGGGCGACGCGCTCGACGTCGACCTGCCGCCGTTCACGGCCTGCGTCTCGAATCTCCCCTACGGCGTCTCCAGCGAGATAGCCTTCCGGTTGCTGCCGCTGGGCCGACCGCTCGTGTTGATGTTCCAGCGCGAGTTCGCCGACCGGATGGCCGCCGACCCCGGAACCGAGAACTACGGGCGCCTCTCGGTGACGACACAGCACTACGCGGCGGTGGAGGTCGTCGAGGTGGTACCACCGTCGGCGTTCTCACCCCCGCCGGCCGTCGAGAGCGCCGTCGTCCGCCTCTCGCCGCGGGACCCCGCGTACGACGTGGCCGACGAGTCGTTCTTCCTCGAGTTCGTCACCGCCGTGTTCACGCAGCGCCGCAAGACGATGCGCAACGCGGTGCGGAACACCACCCACATGACCGGCATCGAGGACGCCGACGCGGTGGTCGAGGCTGCGGACGAGGACCTCATGAGTCGGCGGGCGGGTCGCGTCACCCCCGCGGAGTTCGCCGAACTGGCGACGCTGGCGCTCGACTGCGGCATGGGGTGACCGCCAATGCAGGTCACAGGCGCCGGACTCGGCGGGTCGCGGTTCGCCCTCCAGGTACTGCTGACGGCGCTCGTGTTCGCCGTCGTCTTCGGGGCGCGGTTCGTCGTCCGCCGGTGGCGGAACCGCGGGGGGTCCGTCGGGACCGTCGCGGACATCGCCATCTCGGGTGCCGTCGCGCTGCTCACCGTCGGCGGCGTCGTCGCCATCATCGGCGTCTGGGGGCTCGAGGCACAGCTACGGTTCGCCGTCGAGGACCTGGGCCTCCAGGACGCGGCCGGCAAGATTCTCGTCTCCGGCGTGCTGCTCGGGGCGACGTACGCGCTGACCGGGCTCATCGGCCGGGTGATGCAGCAGCTCACCACCCGCGGGCAGGCCATCAGCGACCACCAGCGGGAAGTCATCTACCGGCTCACCCAGGTCGGTCTCTACAGCATCGTCGGGCTGGTCATCATCAGCCTGTTCACGCGGAACCTGAGCGGACTCCTCGTCGGGGCCGGGTTCCTCGGCATCGTGGTCGGCATGGCCGCCCGACAGACGCTGGGTGCCGTGCTCGCGGGGTTCGTCCTGATGTTCTCCCGCCCGTTCGAGGTGGGCGACTGGGTCGTCGTCGAGGACCACGAGGGCATCGTCACCGACATCACCGTCGTCACCACCCGCATCCAGACGTTCGACGGCGACTTCGTGATGATTCCCAACGACCAGGTTAGCGGGAGCGCCATCACGAACCGCTCCCGGAAGGGGCGACTCCGGGTGGAAGTCGAGGTGGGCGTCGACTACGAGACGGACCTCGCCCGCGCGGTGGACATCGCCTACGAGGCGGTGTCGGGCGTTGAGGAGGTGCTCGACGTCCCGTCGCCGCAGGTCGTCCGGAAGGAGTTCGGCGACTCGGCGGTGCTTCTCGGCGTCCGCTTCTGGATAGACGAGCCCTCTGCTCGCCGCCTGTGGAAGGCGCGCAGCGGCGTCGTCGACGAGATTCACGACGCCTTCGAGGCGGCGGACATCAAGATTCCCTACCCCCAGCGCGAACTGGCCGCCCGCCCCGAAGCGGGTGGGTTCCACCTCGCTGGCGGCCCCGAGGCCGGCGCGGAACCCCAGGCGACCCCCGACGGGGGCAACGAATGACGGGTGAGGACGTGGACGCCGGGAGCGAAGCCGAGGCGAACGCCGGACGTGAGGACGACACGACGAGGAATTCGGACGGGACGAGCGACCCGGACGGTGCGACGGAGCGTCCCGACGAAGCGAGCCGAGACCGACTCGCCGAGCGCCGCGGCGTGGAGACGGAGGTGTATCAGCCGGCGGAGGATTCGCGGCTCCTGGCGGCCGCGGCGGTCGAAGACGAGCGCGTCGCCGGACGAGTGCTCGAAGTCGGCACCGGGTCGGGGTGGGTCGCCGAACAGGTCGCCCGCGAGACGGACGCGACGGTGGTCGCGTCGGACGTCAACCCCGCCGCCTGCCGCGAGGCGGCGACCAGGGCGGACGCGGCCAGCGAGGGAGCGGACCCCGCGTTCGCCACCGTGCGCGCGGACCTGGTCGCGCCGTTCGCGGACGGGACGTTCGACGCCGTGCTGTTCAACCCGCCGTACCTCCCGACGGACCCGGACAACGAGTGGGACGACTGGATGGAGACGGCCCTGTCGGGGGGCGAGTCGGGGCGGGCCGTCCTGAATCCGTTTCTCGATGCGGTGGGTCGCGTGCTCGCACCCCGCGGCGTCGCCCTGGTGCTGGTGAGTAGCCTCACCGGCGTCGGCGACGTTCTCGACCGGGCGTCGGCCAACGGCCTGACGGGCACGCCGGTCAGACAGGAGTCGTACCCCTTCGAGTCGCTGACCGTCTACCGGTTCGAACGCGCCTCTGAATAACCAGCAAGCATTTCTACATATAGCAAATATTAAGCGCCGTCATTTCCAAGCACGGCCCGATGAGCGAACTCGTAGCGACGACACCGGGGCTGTATCCCCTGCCCGACTGGGCGAAAGACGACCTCGCCGACCTGAAAGGTCACCAGAAGTCCGACCTCGTCTCCGGCGACGAGAGCGACGACGTCGTGGCCGTCTACGACGAGGGGCGAGCGGAAGTCATCGACGACCAGACCGAGGCCGGTCTCGACCGCGTCGTGGAGGGCCAGCTGCGCTGGGACGACATGCTCGCCCACCCGCTGACGGTCCACGACAACGTGGAGACGGGCGGCATCGTCCGGTACTACGACAACAACAACTTCTACCGCGACCCGCAGGTGACCGGCGAACTGACGTTCTCCGGCGACGTCGCCGCCGAACTAGAGGCGGCGGCCGACCGCCTCGGCGGGGGCGAGAGCCTGCAGGGCGTCCTGCCGGGGCCGTACTCGCTGGCGGACCTCGCGACCGACGAGCACTACGGCGACGAGACCGACTTTCTCGCTGCCGTGAGCGAGTTCCTGGCCGAGGAGGTGGCCGCGTTCCCCGAGCACGAGACGCTGTTCCTGCTGGAACCCTCGCTCGTCACGAACCCTCCCGGTGACGACGCGGACGCCCGCGCGAGCGACGCTCTCGACGCGGTGGCCGGCGCCACCGACGCCGACGTGGTCGTCCACACGTACTGGGGCGCCCTCGAGGAGAAACTGTACGCCCACCTGATGGACGCGGACGTGGACGCGTTCGGCTTCGACCTCGTGACCGAACAGGACCAGACCCTCTACAACGTCACCGAGTACGGGACGAAAGACGACGTCGCGCTGGGACTGGTCGACGGCCAGAACACGCTCGTCGAGAGCCCCGAGACGATTCGAGAGCGCGTCGAGTGGGTCCGTGAGCGCGCGCCCGCCCAGGAGTTCGACCGCGTCTACCTGACTGCGAACACCGAACTGTTCTACCTGCCGGTGAACCGCTACCGGGAGAAACTCGAGTCGCTGGCCGCCGCCACGGCCGCGGAGGTGGACGCATGAGCTCCAACCGCGAGCAGTTCCGACCGGCGAACCACCCGAACGACCACTTCCTGCTGACCACCGTCGTCGGGAGCTACCCCAAGCCGAAGTGGCTCGACCGGGTGCGTGAACTCCGCGAGGCGGACGCCGGCGAGTTCGGCGACGACCACTGGGCGGAGGCGACGGACGACGCCGCCCGCATCATCACCGAGGAACACGAGCGAAGCGGCCTCGACGTCGTCGTGGACGGCGAGATGCGCCGGAACGAGATGGTCGAGTTCTTCGCCGAGCGCATCCCCGGCTACGAGTTCAACGGTCCCGTGAAGGTGTGGGGCCACAACTACTTCGACAAGCCCTCCGTCGTCGACGAGGTCACCTACGAGGAGCCCTGGCTGGTCGACGAGTTCGAGTTCACCGCGAACGTCGCGGCGCGGCCGGTCAAGGTTCCCATCACCGGGCCGTACACGCTCGCCAACTGGTCGTTCAACGAGGTGTACGAGGACGAGGAGGAGCTCACCTACCAGCTCGCGGACCTGGTGAACCAGGAGATAGAGCGCCTGGTCGAGGCCGGCGCCCGGTACATCCAGATAGACGAACCGGCGCTGGCCACCACGCCCGACGACCACGCGATCGTCGGCGAGGCCCTCGAACGCATCGTCGTGGACCTGCCCGAGGAGGTCCGCATCGGACTCCACGTCTGCTACGGCGACTACTCGCGCATCTACCCGGAAGTGCTGGAGTACCCCATCGACGAACTCGACATCGAGCAGGCGAACGCCGGATACGGCCAGATGGACGTGTTCACCGACCCCGAGTTCACGAAGGACCTGGCGCTGGGCGTCGTCGACGCCCACACCGCCGAGGTCGAACCGGTCGAAGACATCAAGGAGAACATCCTGGAGGGGCTGAAGGTGGTGCCGCCCGAGCGCCTGACGATAAGCCCGGACTGCGGGCTGAAACTGCTGCCCCGGGAGGTGGCCTACGGCAAGATGGAGAACCTGGTCACGGCCGCGCGAGAGGTGGAAGCCGAACTCGACGCGGGCGACGTCGACGCCGCCTCGCTCCGCGAGGACGCCCGCTAACCAGAGCGTCGGGACTCGTCGCGCCGTCGACTCGCGGGCCGCCGGCTATCACGCGCGTCGCCGTGTAGGCGGTCGTCACTGTCGCCGATCAGCGCTCGCTACGCTCGGCGTTCGGTGGCCGGTCGGTCGTTCGCGCCGCCAGTCACTACGCGGGCGCGCCTGTCGCGGCGTCGCAGCGACTTCGCCTCGACCAGCGTCTCGACGGGGGCGCCGGGTTCGAGTCCGAGACGGTCGACGGAATTGCTGGGGAGCACCGCCCGCACCGTCTCGCCGCGCTGGGTCTCGACGACGACCTCGGTCATCGGCCCCTCGGTGGTCATCGCCCTGACGGTGCCGGACAGGTAGTTGGCCCGATTGTACGTCATCAGGTATCAGAAGCTTCCGGGCGGTATAAATTTTGCCGGTAGCGTGAACAATCGTTCGGGAGTAGAGACCGCTCCCGGACGTTCTAGCAGTTCGGATGCGGCGGCGGCGCCGACTTACGATTCAATCATCACTTCCGTCGCCTTCACCACCGCGTCCACCTCGTCGCCCTCCGAGATGCCGAGTCGGTCGACGGACCCGGAGGTGATGATTGCGGTCACTTCCTGTCCGTCGTCCGTCTCGACGACGACTTCTGCCACGAGGTCCGACGTTTCGACCGACGTCACGGTTCCGGAAAGCCGGTTGCGCGCACTGAGTGTCATGCACGACACACGAGTGTCTCGCCGGTGATTAATTCGTCGGCGACCCGCCACTGCCCCGCGCCGGTGGAGGTATTTTCCCGCTCGCGTGCGAACGACCGCGCATGAGTTCGTCCCCACCACCGCGGTCCGACCGCCGCCCGCCCGCCCGTCGCTCGCAGTCCGTCTTCGTGAGCGCCCTCGTCGGGGCTGTCGCGACCGTCGTGTTCTCGTTCGTCCCGCTCTCACCCGCACTCGGTGGCGGGGTGGCGGCGTACCTCCGTAACGGCGACCGGCGGGAGGGTGCCCGCGTCGGGGCGATAGCCGGCGGTATCGCCGCGGTACCCATCCTCGTGATTCTGGCGCTCGTATTCGGCGGCCTGTCGCTGTTCACCGTCGCGGTCGGCGTCGGCGCCCCCGTAAACCGGGGCCTCGCCGCCGGGTCGCTGTTCGGGACGTTCCTCTTTCTGGGCATCCTCCTGATTTCGACGCTGTTCGTTCTGGTGTTCGTCGTGGGACTCAGCGCGGCGGGAGGATGGATAGCGGTGGTCATCCTCGAAGAGTCCGACCGGACTCCGGCGACTGGCGGGCCGGTCGCCGACTCCGACACGCCCGGGGGACGGTCCGACGCAGGTGGTGCGACCCGCGGACCCGTCGGGTCGGACGACGCCGGCCTCGATTCGACCGACGGCGCGGCGACCGGACCAGACGACCCGAGTCTGAGAGACGAGAGCCCCGGCGAGGACCCCTCCCTGCGCGACGACGACTCCGACCTCGGGAGTGACGACGCGTCCCTGCGCGACGACGACTTCGGCCTGGGAGGAGACGACCGGTCCCCGAGGGACGACCCGAGTCGGCGCGACGACGAGTCCGAGGACCGGTCGCGCTGAGGCAGGCATCGCTCCCGGGGCGGGTCGCTCCGACGTCTCCACCGGCGGAGGGACGGGGCGCGGTACGCGGACAGCGTTCGCTCGTGAGTCGCTCGTCGGACGGTTCGGGAACGTGCTCGCCGGGACTGCGGGTCGAATCCCGACGGCGGTGGACGATGGGCGGGTGGGCAGGTGGTCTAGTGGTCGCCGGCGTCTTCGTACAGCCAGCCCTCGTCCGCTCGCTCGTAGTCGACGAGTTCGTCCTCGTCGAAGAAGAGGTCGATTTCGCGCTCGTTCGACCCCGGGTCCTCGTGGTCGGACCCGTGGATGACGTTCCGGCCCAGGTCGAGACCGAAGTCGCCGCGGATGGTGCCGGGCGCGGACTCGGCCGGGTCGGTCTCACCCATCATCTTCCGGACCTGGCGAGTGGCGTCGGCGCCCTCCCAGACCATCGCCATCACGGGACCGGAGGTGATGAACTCCACGAGGCCCTCGAAGAACGGCTTGCCCTCGTGTTCGCCGTAGTGCTCGTGGGCGAGGTCCTCGTCTATCTGCATGAACTTCGCGCCGACGAGTTTCAGGCCGCGGTCCTCGAGTCGGGAGATGACTTCGCCGACCAGACCGCGCTGGACGCCGTCGGGCTTTACCATCACGAACGTTCGCTCGTCGTGGTGACTCATCGGTCAGTCTCCTCCTCGTCCGCGTCGGACTCGACTTCTTCGGTTTCGTCGTCGTCGTCGGCCGTCTCGGCGTCCGACTCCTCGACCGCTTCTGAGTCGTCGGCCTCGTCGGCCTCGTCGGGCGCCTCGACCGGTTCCGGTTCCGATTCGTCCGCGTCTGTCGGTTCCTCGTCGGTCGCTGGCTCGGGTTCCGGTTCGGGTTCGGGTTCCGGTTCGGACTCGGATTCGGGTTCCGGTTCCTCGGCGGCCCGGGGCATCGCGTCGTGCTTCGCGCTCCGGCCCTGCTCGGTCCACTCCAGGTCGCGGGCCTTTCGTCCGAGTTCCGCGTTCTTCTCGCACTTCGAGGAGCAGAAGTGGATGACCGACCCGTCGGTCCGGACGAACATCGTTCCGGTGCCCGCCTCGATGTCCGCGCCGCAGTAGTCACAGGCTCGCGTCTGTGGCATCGTTACTGCCCCCCGATGGAGTCGGCGTCACGCTGGGTCTCGCGCAGCTGGAGGACGTCCCCCTCGCGGACGGGACCCAGGACGTTCCGCGTGATGATTCGGCCCTTGTTCGAGCCTTCCTGAATGCGGCATTTGACCTGCATGGCCTCGCCATGCATCCCGGTCTTGCCAACGACCTCGATGACCTCTGCGGACGTCGAGTCGCTGGCTCCTTGGTCTGCGCTCATGGTCGCTTACCGCAGTTCCTCGACCTTGTCGGCGATGTCCTCGACGTCCGATTCGGCTTCGCCGGCGTCGACGATAGCCGCGGCGGCGCTCCCGACCTCGAGGCCGGCTGCGTGACCGATTTCGTCCTGCGTCTCGACGAAGATGTACGGGATGCCCTTCTCGTCGGCGAGTTCCGGCAGGTGCATCACGATCTCCTCGGGTTCGACGTCCTCGGCCACCAGCACGAGAACGGCGTTGCCGCGCTCGATCGCCTTGGTGGTCTCGTTTGTTCCTTTCTTCACGATTCCCGTGTCTCGGGCGACCTCGAGAGCCTCGATGGCGTTCTCCGCGAGGTCGGCAGGTACATCGTAGTCTACGTAAACTGGCATTGGTTGTTCACCTCTCCTGTGCCGGGCTCGACTGCCTCGCCGTTCGGGACCGTCTGTGGCCCCGTCGTCGCCACCGGCGGCGACGCGGTGATTCCCTGACGGCGAGGAGCATCATCAACCCGACGCAGGCTGTACGCAGGTCTAATACGGCCACCCCATAAAAGCGCTTTCAAACCCGCTACGCCGTGCGAGAGCGGCGCACGGGGGACCGAGCGTGGCAGAGAACCGACAGTGCGGGTCGGCGGAGGGTCGGGACTGCCCGCCACGCGGGCGACGGCCGAACGGCAAACGTCTTTGACCCGCCCTCTCGACCGGGACGTATGAACATCGGCTCGCTGGCGAGGGCGCGGCGCGCGGAGGCCCGGCAGTCGAACCAGCGCCGGGCGCTCGTCTGCGCGGGCGACCGGCAGGCCGGGCTCGACGCCGCGTTCGAGGCACTCGCGGCCGCCGAGGTGCCGGCGGACGAAACTGCGGTCGTGTCGACCGCGGACGGCACGGACCTCCACGCCGCCGTCACGGGAGCGGGACTGGACTGGGCCGTCGAGCACCTCGAACCGATTCGGGCGGACCGGCTGCTCGGGACGACGCAGACCGCCCTGGTGCTGGACGCCCACGAGGGGTTCTCGCCGAACGTCCTGGGCCGACTCGTCGGGGCCGTCGACGGCGGCGGTCTCCTCGTCCTGGTGACGCCCCCGCTGGCCGAGTGGCCCGACCGGCGGGACGACTTCGACGAGCGTCTGGCGGTGCCCCCCTTCGACCGAGACGACGTGACCGGTCGGTTCCGGCGGCGACTCGTCGACACCCTCGAAGCCCACCCCGGCGTCGCCGTCGTGGACGTGGACGCCCGCGAGGTCCGTCGAGACGGGGCGCTCGACGCGCCTCCCGCGGTCGATGACCTGGCTCCGGCCTCACCCCCGTCACACCGCTTTCCGGCGGCCGCCTACGAGGCGTGCCTGACGCGCGACCAGGTCCGCGCGGTCAGCGCCCTCGAATCGCTCCGGAGCCCCGGGAACGCCGTGGTCGTGGAAGCCGACCGGGGGCGAGGCAAGTCGAGCGCCGCGGGTCTCGCCGCCGGGTCGCTGGCCGCAGCGGGTCGAGACGTGCTCGTCACGGCCCCCGAGTTCCGGAGCGCCCGGGAAGTGTTCGTCCGGGCGCGGGCGCTCCTGGACGCCCTCGACGCCCTGCCGAACGACGGCGGAGGGAGCAACGACGACACGGGGAGCCACGAATACGCCGGGGACAGTGACGACGCGGGGAATCACGACGACACCGGGGAATACGACGACGTCGGCGAGACCGAGGAGGTGACGACGACCGCGGGGGGCCGCATCCGGTTCGAGCGACCCCCGGTCGCCGCGTCGCTGCCGTCGAACCCGGACGCGGTAGTCGTCGACGAGGCCGCCGCAATCCCCGTTCGCCTGCTGACCAGACTCCTCGCGGCGCCATCGGCCGCGTTCTGCACGACGGTCCACGGGTACGAGGGGGCGGGCCGCGGCTTCTCGGTCCGCTTCCGGGACCGACTGGACTCGAGCGACCGCACAGTGACCGAGCGACACCTGGACGACCCGATTCGGTACGCCCGGAACGACCCGGTGGAGTCGTGGGCCTTCCGGGCGTTGCTGCTCGACGCGCGGCCGGCGGTCGACCCCGCGGTTGCGGAGGCGACGCCCGAAACGACCACCTATCGGGCGCTGACGCCGGAGGCGTTGCTGGCTGACGAGCACCTGCTGGGGGAGACGTTCGGCCTGCTCGTGCTGGCGCACTACCGGACCGAACCCGACGACCTGGCCCGACTGCTGGACGCGCCGAACCTGGCGGTCCGCGCCCTGACCCACGACGGGCACGTCGTCTCGGTCGCCCTCCTGGCCCGGGAGGGCGACCTGCCTGCCGACACCCGGCGGGCGATGTTCGACGGCCACCGCGTCCGGGGGAACATGCTGCCGGACGTGCTGACGAGCCAGGTTCGCGACGAGGCGGCCGGAATCCCCGCCGGCTACCGGGTACTCCGCATCGCGACCCACCACGCGGTCCGCTCGCGGGGTCTGGGGTCGGCCCTCCTCGGTGCCGTCCGGGAGGAACTCCGGGTATCGGACCCGCTGTCGGTTCCCGACAGTACAGGGGGCGACGACTCCGGGGGTGGCTCCGACGACGCGGAGTGCGACGCCGACGACGGGGCGGGGAGCGGTGCGGACGACGATACGGAGAGGGACCCCGGCGCGTCCGCCGGGGTCGACTGGCTCGGCGTCGGGTACGGCGCGACGCCCGAACTCCTGTCGTTCTGGGAGCGCAACGGCTTCCGGACGGTGTACCTCTCGACGTCGCGGAACGACAGGAGCGGGGAGTACTCGGCGGTCATGCTCGACCCGCTCTCGGCGGACGGCCGGGCGCTGCTGGCCCGCCACACGCGCTGGCTCTTCGAGCGGACCCCCGGCGTGCTCTCGGACCCGCTCGACGACGTCGACCCGGACGTCGTCCGCGGGGCGCTCCGGACGACGGACGGACAGGCGGACTACGACCTGTCTGCCCGCCGGTGGCAGGTGGTCGTCGACGCCGCGCACGGACCGGGGCTCTACACGGCGGACCCGGACGCGTTCCGACTGCTCGCGGTCGCACACCTGACGGCGCCCGACCGGGTCGACCTCTCCGTCCGGGCCGAGCGACTGCTGGTCGGGAAAGTGCTTCAGGCGCGCCCCTGGTCCGAGGTGGCGGACGAACTCGGGTACGTCTCGACCAGCGAGAGCATGCGGGCGCTCGGGGGGGCCTACCGACCGCTCGTCGAGCGATACGCACCCGACGCGGTCCGGGAGTCGATAGCGCGGTACCGGTAGTCGGCGAGAGAGACGCGCTAGAACCAGCCCGGTCGCAGGAACGAGTGACCGAGGTACTCGTACGCCGTTCCGTCTTCGACGTCGACCATCTCGAGGAGTTCGAGGTCGACCAGTTTTGGGAGAATCGTGTGGTGGAGTTCCGTCCGGAGGTACCGGAGGTCCTCGCGGGACGTCATCTCGACGTCGCGGGCCTTCATCGCTCGGACGAGTTCCTCGACCGTCAGCGGTTCAGTGGCGTCGCGGAGGGTGGCGAGAATCGCGCGGTGGCGGGGGTTCGAGAGGACGTCGCACAGGCGGTCGAGCGTCACCGAATCCAGTTCCTCTCCGCGGTCGACTACGTCGGACAGGACGGTTTCGCCGTCGATGGAGGGCGTCACGGCGACGATTTGCCCGTCCTCGAGGTCGCGGTCGACGAGCCCCGCGGACGCCAGTTTCGGGAGGTGGACGTGGCGGAGGGTGGTGTACATCTCCATGGTCCGGTCCTCGGAGACGGTCTCGGTCTGTTCGGAGGCGAAGCGGGCGGCAATTTCGCCCGCCAGAAACTGTTCGCTGACCGGGAGGGCGGTGTCGCCGAGAACGGCAAGCGCCTTTCGACGGTGACTACTCGCGAGAACGTCGAAGGTCCTCGAGAGGGAGAGAGATTCGTCCATCTCAGATTGAGACCCGTCTTTGAATGGAGCCTGAGTTTTCATCTCGCACGAGTATCTGGTAATTATTCCCCCTTAACCAATATCCCTAACCAGTTAGGTGGTAGTTGCCGGCCTGTGGCCCGATCCCCGCGCAGTCGGCCAAGTTCGCTGAAGATGGCAAAAGCGTGAAATAAATGGGGACCCACAGGACGACCATGGAGCAGTGTACGGAACCTGACTGCGAGAAACCGGCGACCGTCAGGGTGTTCGTCCCCTGGGACGAGGACCGGGACGTCTGTGCGGACCACGGACGAACCCTCGTCCAGCAAGAGGGCGTCGTGGCCGAACCGAAGGAGGGCGTCGAGGAAGAGTGGCAGTAAGGGTCGTCGCTGCAGCAGGAACGCTCTTCGGGGCGCACAGACCGTAACGCCGGGCGTCGGACCCGTGCGTTCGGGCGCCCGCGCCCAGACACCGGTCTCTCTCGCGGTCGGGCCAGTCGTTAGTCGCGGAGGAACACCGCCATCATCACCTCGTCGACGTACTCGCCGTCGATTTTGTAGTGGTCCTCGCGGACCGCCTCCGTCTTCCAGCCGTGGTTCTCGAGGAACGCGATGGCCTGCTCGTTGGTTGCCGGGACGCTGTTGTACAGTTTCTCGAAGCCGTGAGTTTCGGCCCACGCGGTCCCGCGTTCGAGCAGGTCGCTCCCGATGCCGTGGTCGTGGTACTCCGGGCGGACGCCGACCGTCAGGACGGCCGTGTGACTGAGTTTCTCGGCCTCGGGCAGGTCGAGGTGGACCCATCCGATGACCTCCTCGTCGACGGTGGCGACGAAGAACATCCGCGACCGTATCTCGTTGTGTCGCAGGACCGCCTCCTCGTGGTCGAGCAGTTCCACGACGGTCTCCGCCTCGATGTACGTTCCCTCCTCGGCGACCGACCGAATCGCGTCGACCAGTCCGGAGAGGTCGCCCTGGTGGGCGGCGCGGATGGTGAACTCGATACCGTCGTGCGCGTACTCCTCGACGTTCTCGTCCTGGAAGGCGACTTCGAGGTGATTGCCGTCCTCGCGGAGGTAGCCGTCCCGGCGGAGAATCGTCACGTGCGTCCCGAACGCGGACGGTTCCATGTTCAGCGCGCGCCGCACCTCGTCTTTCCGGACCGTCCCGTGGCGCTCGACGTACTCGTAGATGTCCTTCCGGTCCCGGTGGGTGAACTGGAGCGAGTCCGTGATATCCATGCACAGTGATACCATAGTGCAGCACATAATTGTTTACCACGTCGACTCCGTGATGCGAAGGGCGACGGCGATCCGAGAGTCGGACGGACCGGCGCCCGGCAGCGCGCCCGGCGGCCACAGGCTACAGGAGGACCGGCGACACACGACGACGTACGATGGAGAAGGAACTGCGTCTCGAGTCCCCCGGCGGGCGGGTGACGGCTACTCTCGCCGTCGCACTCGGCGACGACGCCGACGCCCGACAGGGACTCTGGTACGACGTGTCGTACGATGGAACGCCCGTCGTCGAACGGTCCGAACTCGGCCTCCAGTTCGCGGCAGGGCCGTTCGACCCCGAGCAGATGGCGCTGGAGGGCGTCGAGCGGACCACCGGCGACGAGACGTGGACGCCGGTGTGGGGTCCCACCGACTCGGTCCGCGACCGCTACGCCGAACTGGAACTGACGGTCGGCGAGCGAGCGTCCGACGGGCGCCGATTCGCCGTGGTCTGCAGGGCCTACGACGACGGCCTGGCGTTCCGGTACCGGATGCCCGAACAGTCCGCGATGGAGCGATTCGACCTCACGGCCGAGGAGACGGCGTTCCGCTTCGCGGACCCGAACCGGGTCTGGTGGTTCCCGGTGGACGAGTCGGACCACCGCACGTACGAACTCTGGTACCAGGAGTCGACCCCCGAACAGGTGGGAACGACCGGAACGCCGACCACCGTCGAGGTGACCGACGACGTGTACGCCGCCGTCCACGAGGCGTCCCTCGTCGACTACGCGGGGATGAGCCTGGCACCGCTCGACGACGAGGGCGCGTTCGGCGCGGACCTCGCGCCCCTCCCGGACGGCGTGAAAGTCCGGGCCGAGACGCCACACGCCTCTCCCTGGCGGACGATTCTCCTCGGTCCGGACCCGGGAGCGCTCGTCGAGTCGAACCTGGTCCGAACGCTCAACGAACCGTGTGCGCTGGAGGACCCGTCCTGGGTCGACACCGGGACGTACGTCGGCGTCTGGTGGGAGATGCACAAGGGCGTCGCCACCTGGGAACCGGGGTCGGACGTCGGCGCGACGACGGAGAACACGAAGCGGTACGTCGACTTCGCCGCCGACCACGACATCCCGTACGTCCTGGCCGAGGGCTGGAACGAGGGGTGGGCCGGGTGGCGCGACCACGCGGAGGGCGGGTACGACGGGAGCGAACAGGAGTTCTCGACGGCCGCCGACCACTTCGACCTGGAGGAGGTACTCGCGTACTGCGACGAACGGGACGTCGGGTACATCGCGCACAACGAGACCGGCGGCCACATTCCGAACTTCCACGACCAGTTGCCCGAGGTCTTCGAACTGTACGACCGCCTGGGCGTCGACGGCGTCAAGACGGGGTACGTCGGCGAGATACCCGGCGGGCACGCCCAGCACGACCAGTGGCGGGTCAACCGCTACCGGGAAGTCATCCGGCACGCGGCCGACAACGGGCTGCTGGTCGACCAGCACGAACCCGTCAAGCCGACGGGCGAGTCCCGGACCTACCCGAACTTCGTCACCGCCGAGGGGGTCCGCGGCATGGAGTTCAACGCCTGGAGCGAGGGGAACCCGCCGGAGCACACGGTCACGATACCGTTCACGCGGATGCTCGCCGGGCCGATGGACTACACGCCCGGTATCTTCGAGGTGACGTGGGACCCGCGCGACGACGGCACCCGCGTCCCGACGACCCGCGCCCGGCAACTGGCGTACTACCCCATCTTCGAGAGCGGACTCCAGATGGTCGCGGACCTGCCCGAGCACTACGAGGGCGAACCCGAGTTCGCGTTCGTCGAATCGGCGCCCGCCGACTGGGACGAGACGCGCGTGCTGAACGGCGACATCGGCGACTACGTGACCGTCGCGCGCCGGTCCGGCGAGGAGTGGTACGTCGGCAGCGCCACCGACGAGGACCCGCGGACGCTGAAGGTGCCACTGACCTTCCTCGACGAGGGGCCGTACGTCGCAGAGGTGTACGCCGACGACGCCGACGCGGACCGGGACGCCAACCCCACCGCGGTTCGCATCGACGAGTTCCTCGTCGACTCGACGGCGGTGATTCCGGCGGCGATGGCGGGCGGCGGCGGCCACGCGATGCGCCTCGTTCCGGCGGACGCCGACGACAGGGAGCAGGTTTCCGAGTACGACCGGCCGACGGTCACGTATCGCGTCAACGCGCCGGACGAAGTCGCCCCGACCCAGTCCTTCGACGTGACGGTGAAGGCAGTCGCCGGGGGCAGCACCGTCACCGGGCGGGAGACGGCCGTCGAGATTCGCGCGGGCGACGACGGGAGCGACGACGCGGCCGCCGATGCGGAACCGAACCCCGAGTTTCTGCGAGTGGAGCCCGAGAGCCCCACCTGGACGCACTGGAGGCTGTCGATCGGAGAGCCGGGGACCTACGAGATACGTGTCGGCGAGGCGAGCGCCGAAACGGTTGTGACCCGGTAACGGGCGGCGCAGGTCGACGCGAACCGGGAGCGCGTTCGGTGCGGTCCGACCGTGGTCAATCAGGCCCGTCGGCCTCGCGGCCGACGTGGGTCAAGACGGCCGCCGTGTCCCGGACGTTGTGCGTCTCCAGCAGCAGTTCGGCGGCCGTCCGGACCGTGACCGAGGGGTCGGCGTCGACCCCGAAGCACCGCGCGTACAGGTGCAGCCAGTCGTTCGTCGCACGCTCCAGCAGGCGCATCTCGCGCTCCGAGAGGCGCGCCCACTCGCCGGTCCGGGCGTCCACGTACAGCCAGACCGTCGGGCCGAACCCCTCTCGCAGGTACTCCATCGCCCGCTCCTCGGCGGGGACGGTCTCCGGCGGGTCGAACGACTCCCGCTCCCTGCGGGCCGTCTCCGCGCGCGCTCGTATCCGGTCGTAGTACGGCGAGGGGTCGGCCGGGCCACGGTCTGCGTCGGAGCCCGGCACCGTCACCCCTCTTTGTACTCGACGCCCTTGCCGCCCCGCGGGTGCGTCCAGGTGGTGTCGGCAACGATGGCGCAGGTGCCACACTCGACGCAGGGCTGGGTGTCGAGGCTGACGACGGTCTCCTCGTGCCCGTTGGTGCGGACCGTCTCCTCGCGGTAGCACCCGCCGCCGAATCCGCGGGCGCTGACCGGACAGGAGAACACCGCGGCCCCGCTGGCTTCGACCGACTCGTCGTTCAGGGTGATGTGAGGGTTCCCGATGTCGGTGTCGTAGGTGAGTTCGCCGATGCGGTCTTCCAGGCTCGGGGTCTCGACGGCGTTTTCCGAGGTGACCTTCGAGCCGAGTTCCTCGGCGATAATCGTCGGCAGCGTCACGTACGACGTCCGCGTGTCGGGGACCATCCCGAGGACGAACGGGGAGTTGAACAGACTCTCCAGTCGGCCGCCGAGCGCCCGGACGCCGAGGCGACCCAGCGGCGAGGCTGCCAGGTCGTCGAGCGTCTCCGCCACGGCGTCGTGTTCGGCGACGGACCTGACGAGGTCGTACCGCCGGGGCCTGAGCTTCCGCATCACGCCCTCGTCGCGGAGCTTCCTGGCGTAGAGCGCCCCGGCGTTCTCCGGGCTCCCCCGGTTGCGGGCCTCGGCGAACGCTTCCGCCGCCAGCGCACCCGCGGTCACGGCGTGGTTCATCCCCTTGATTATCGGTCCCTGCGCCTGCATCTGCCCGCCGGCGTCGCCCACCAGCACCAGGCGCCCCTTGTGCGGTTCGGGGTGTGCGACCTTCTTGGAGTCGGGGACGAGTTTCGCCGAGTACTCGCGCTCGACGTACTCGTCGTCGAGCCACTGGCCCATGAACGGGTGGGTCAGGAGCGCGTCGAGGAGTTCGTGGGGTTCGGCCTCCTCCGCCACCAGGCTGTCGAGGTGGAAGACGGTCCCGATAGACAGCGAGTCGCGGTTAGTGTAGAGGAACCCGCCGCCTCGCACGTCCTGGAACAGGTCGCCCGAGAACAGGTGAGCGACACCCTCGTCCTCGTCGACGCCGAACCGCTCGGCGATGACGTCACCGGGCATGTCCACGACGGCCTTGACGCCCTGGAACCAGTCCTCGGGGTCCTCCCAGTCCATGAGACCGGCGTCCCGTGCCAGTTCGCTGTTGACGCCGTCGGCCGCGACGACGAAGTCGGCTCGAATCGGCTCGAGTTCGTCGCAGGTGACGCCGACGATGCGGCCGTTCTCCCGGAGGAGGCCGTTGACGCGAACGTCGGTCAGCAGGCCGCCGCCCGTCTCGCTGGCCATCTCGTGGACCCGGTCGGCCAGCCACGAGTCCATCGGTCGACGCAGGACCGAGTCACACCACTCGGTGTCCTCGTCGTGGACGTCGCCCAGGTTGAGCGTCTGGACCTTCTCGCCCGCGAGGTTGTGCATGTAGTACCGGGTGACCGGGCGCTCGGACGCCTCCTCGCGGAAGCGCGGGAACAGGTCGTCGATGGTGTACGGCGCGGACTCCTCGGCGTAGATGAGGCCGCCGGAGACGTTCTTCGACCCGGCGTCGACGCCGCGTTCGAGGACCAGCGTCTGGACGCCCAGGCGCGAGAGGGCGGCGGCGGCGGCCGCCCCGCCGGGACCCGCGCCCACGACGACGGCCTCGAAGTGTTCGTACTCCTCGCTACTCATCCCGCTCACCACCGTCGGCGACGGCCTTCAGGTCCAGTTCGCCGGTTTCGAGCGCGTCGAGGAGGTCCGGGAGGACCTCGAAGAGGTCGCCCTCGATGAAGTAATCCGAGAAGTCGCGGATGCGCGCGTCCGGGTTGGTGTTGATGGCCACGATGAGTTCGGACTCGTCCATCCCGACCTTGTGCTGGACCGCGCCGCTGACCCCGGCCGCGATGTAGAGGTCCGGCGCCACCACCTGCCCGGTCTCGCCTATCTGGCGCTCCTCGTGGGTGTACTGCTCGACGTGGCCGTCGAAGTTGTACGACCCGGTGACGATGCCCCGCGTGACGCCGATGTCGGCGTCCTCGAACGCCTCCGCGAGTTCGACGGCCAGTTCCATGCCGCGGGTCGGGTCGTCTCCGATGCCCCGTCCCATGCAGACGACGACCTCGTTGCCCGTGAGGTCGACGCCGCCCTCGAGGCGGGTGAACTCCTCGACGTCGACGCCGAACCACTCGTCGGCCAGTTCCAGGTCGTGGTCGACGACCTCACCCTCTCGCTCGGGGTCCGGGTCGGGAATCGGGAAGCTCCCCGGGATGACCGACCCGCCCTGCGGGTGGAACTCCCGCCCGGGGTTGTCGAGACAGAGAATCGTCGAGTACTCGAACCCGCTGAAGTCCGGGCGCTTCATGTGCAGGACGCGCTCGAAGGACTTCTTGGTTCCCGGTTCGCCGGTCTTCGCGGGGTTGGAGATGACCGTCTCCTCGATGTACAGCCCCGAGCAGTCGCTCGCGAGGCCCGAGTCTAGCTCAGCCTGCACCATCGCCGAGAGGTCGCGGCCGTTGTGGGTCGCGGGGAACAGCACGTACCGGGGTTCGTCGTAGTCCCGCCAGTCCTGAGTCTCGGGGTGCTCGTCCGTGTTCGGGTCGCCGCCCCACCGCGCCATGTCGCAGAAGATTTCGGTGTAGGGGGTGTGCAGGAACCGGTCGAGTCGCTCGTCCTCGTGGACGACGACCACGTCCGCGCCGGCCGCGATGGCGGCGTCGGCCTGGTCGCGGACGCCGTCGCCGATGAGGACGGCGACGACTTTCTCGTCGGCATCGTAGTCGTCGTTGTACTCGTCCATCAGCTCCCTGGCCTTCCCCAGCATCTCCAGGGAGACGTCGATGAGTTCCCCGGCCTGAGTCTCGCAGTAGACCCACATGTCCCGGTAGGTGCCGTCGGTCCAGGCCCGGACGTGGCGCTTGTCGGCCGTCGGGTGGTCGAGGTCGGGGTGGCGCTCCTCCGGGGACTTGCCCACGCGGCCCTCGCCCTCGGCTTCCTCGTCCTCGTCGCTCCCGCGGACGGAGTCCAGGCGGCTGTTGATGAGGCGGACGACGCTGTCCCGGTCCTCCCCCTCGCGTTCGGCCTGGAGAATCACCTCCAGGCGGTCGACGCTCGAGATGGAGGTGATGGCGTTGCCAACCTCGGCGGCGGACATCGAGGTGGGGTCCAGTTCCTCGTCGCCCTCGTCCTGGTCGCCGCTGAACTTCTCGATGCGACTTTCCAGGAGCGTGACCACCGGCTGGCGGTCCTGCCCGTCCCGCTCGGCGGCCAGAATCGCCTCCAGTTCGTCGACGTCGTCGATGTCCTTTATCTTCGGACCGAGCTCCGCGATGTCGTACTCGGAGGGGTCGAGCGCCACGGTCAGTCACCCCCCGCGAACGCCTGAATCTCGTCGAACACCTGATTCATCGCCTCCTCGTCCGACGGGTCGACCATCGTGGCCTCGCGTTCTGCCGGCGGTTTCGGAATCGGGTCCACGGAGGCGACGATGGTGGGCGACCCGTCCAGGCCGATGTAGTCGGGGTCGAGGTTCAGGTCCGAGTGGTCCCACACGGTGAGGTGGTCCTCGTAGTTCTCGGCGCGGGTCGTCGTCTCGGCCCGGAGGTTCTTCCGCGTCAGCCGGTGTGTCGCGCTCCGGTAGGACGGTTCGAACTCGGGGTCGGTGACGACGAACGCCGGGAGCGACGTCTCGACGGTCTCTATCTCCTCGATGTCGCCCTCGACGAGGCGCTTTGCCCGCAGGGTCCGGTCGTCCTCGTCGATGTCGAGCGCGATGGCGTGCGTGACGATGGGCATCTCGAGCGCCCAGCACGTCTGCGGGCCGGTGTGGCCCGTCTCGCCGTCCGCGGTTTTGAATCCTGCGACGACGAGGTCCGGCGGCGTTTCGAGTTTCTCCAGGGCGGTGCCGAGCGTGATGGCCGTGGCCCACGTGTCCGCGGCGGCCATCTCGCGGTCGGAGAGCAGATACAGCTGGTCGGCGTACACCGACTCCATGGCCTCCTGCAGTACCTCCTTGTACCCCGGCGGTCCCATGCTCATCACGGTCACGGTACCCCCGTGACGAACCTTCGTCTGGAGGGCCGCCTGCAGTGCGAAACTGTCGTTGGGATTCATGACGGTGGGCGTCTTCCCGCGTTCGAGGTGGCCGTCCTCGTCGAACGAGACCTGCCCCTCGCGGAAGTCGGGGACGCCCTTCGTCAGGACAACGGTGTGCATTGATATCAGTACTCAGTGAGTGTTACCGCCCCCGAGTGTAAAAAGTCTTTAATAATAAATGGACCACATGACGCTCGGTCGGCGTGGAGTCGGCGCACCGTCGGGCGACGACTCGCCGGCGTCGTCACTCGGATGCGGTCAGAGAGACGGAGGCGGGGACGCGGCGTCGTCAGATGCGGCCGGCGCGGCCCGGGTCGACGTCGATGGCGTCCACGGGGCAGACGTCCACGCAGAGCATGCAGTCGATGCACTGGTCCTCGTGGGTGGGGTCGGCTTTGAGTTCGCTCTCCGGGTGGCCGGGCGTGTCAACCCACTCGAAGACGTCCACCGGGCAGTCTTCGAGGCAGGCGCCGTCCGCCAGGCAGATGTCGAAGTCGACGGCGACGTGCGTCCCGTGGATGCCCAGCGTCTCCGGTTCGTCGACGGGGCCCCAGACCTTGTGCCCGTTGTGTTCCTCTGCTATCTCGCGGTTGTCCTCGAAGTTCGGGTCGATGGCCATTGCTAGCTATATGCACAAACCTCCCGGTACATAAACTGCCCGCCACCGACAGGACCGAGGGCGACTTCCGCCTGGGGCCGCACGTGGACACATGGTCACGCTCTTCGGGTGGGTCGCTCTCGCCCTGCTGCTCGCGGGCGTCGTCGGGAGCATCCTCCCACTGGTTCCCGGCGCGGCCCTCTCCGTCCTCGGGGTGCTCATCTACTGGTGGTCCACCGGGTACGCGGACCCGGGACCCGTCGTCCTGATAGCGCTGGTGCTCGTCGGCCTGGTGACGGTGGCGGTGGACTGGTTCGGCGGCGCCATCGCGGCGCGGGTCGGGGGCGCCTCGGCGACAACCGCGGCCGTCGCGGCCCTCGCCGGGGTCGCGCTGTTTTTCGTCGCCGGACCGGTCGGCATCGTGGTGGGCATCGCCGGGACCGTCTTCGCTCTCGAGTACGTCCGCAACCGGGACCCGGAGGCCTCCGCCCGGACGGCGCTGTACGCGACTCTCGGCGTGCTCTCGTCGACAGTCGTTCAGACGCTCCTGACCGGGTCGATGCTCGTGGTCTTCGTCCTCGTCCTCGTGCTGTGAGCCGAGGGGCGTCTCCAGGTGAGCGTCCCCGAGCGCACCTGACGGCGACCCGGGGCGGGGGACTCGTCCCCAGGCGGCGACTCGAATGCGCCGGTCACGAGAGGCGCGCGATAGCCCGGACCGGCGCGCCGTCGCCGTCCAGCGCGAGGGGGAAGGCGTCGAGTTCGAACCGACCGGGGAGGCCCTCGAGGTTCGTGAGGTTCTCCACGACGAGGCAGTCGCTCCCCAGGAGGGCGTGGTGGGCCGGCACCCCCCCGTCGGCGGAGTCGTCGTCCGGCCGCGGCGTCGGGTCCACGCTCATCGCGTCGATGCCGACGTTGAGCCCCCGGTCCGCACACCACTCGGCCGCCTCCGGCGACAGGGAGGGGTGGTCGTACGCCGCGTCGGTGCCCCAGTGGTCGTCCCACCCGGTGTGGACGAGGACCATGTCGCCGTCGACGCGGTCCGGGAAGTCGGAGACCCGAATCTGCTCCCGGGGGTCGAGGCCCCGGCAGTCGACGCGGACGGCGTCGAAGAGGAACGTCTCTATCGGAAACGACCCGAGGGTCCGTCCCTCGGGTTCGGTGTGGCTCGGCGCGTCGACGTGCGTCCCAGTGTGCGTCCCCAGGGAGACGTTGCTCACGCGGTAGCCGTCGGCCTCCGCGGTGGCGTGGGCCGCGACGGAGACCGACGGGTCGCCCGGGTACGTCTGCATCCCGGCCGTCACGGGCCGTGTGAGGTCGCGAATCGGCACGGTCAGCGACCGCTCCTCTCGCCGCCGGGCGGCGCGTGCCGGGTCGCAAGCGAGTTCATTGCCGGAGTCATCATGCGGCGGCGGTAAAGGTGTGCCGCCCGGGACGACGCCCGACAGTCTCCTGGCGCGCCGAGAGGCGCCCGAGCGCCGGCCGCCGCGGCACCCGACTGGTTCAGACCGACCGCGCCGGTGTGTGAACGCTACTCATCAGAGGTGCGAAAGTGGCCCGTCATGGGTGTGCGAAGTAGACGACCGACTCCCCGTCGTGGGCGTCCACGCGGGCGAACCCGACCCGTTCGAACTGGACCACCTCGTCGACGTCGGTGTCGGCGAAATCGGGTTCCGCGCGGCCCGTGAGGTCCCCGTCGGGCGTCCGCATCCGGACCGGGACGCTCTCCTCGGCCGGGACCCAGTGCACCACGTCGACCCCCTCGTCGCGGACGACGTCGATGCCCTCGCCCGTGTACTCGAAGGCGTCCCGCGTGTGCCTGACACACCCCAGACCTTTCAGCCAGACGCGCTGACCGTTCGGGGGAACGTCGTCCGCCTCGACCAGGACCGAGTCGCCGACGGGGACGCGTCGTCGCCCCCGGTCCTCGTGGTCGGGGTGGACCGGCGGTTCGCCCGCCTCGGGCGTGCCCAGGACCTGTTTCTGGACGGCCAGGCCCGACTCGCCGTCCGAACCGGGTTCGGAATCACGGACGAGGAAGTATCGGTCCGCCTCGTCGTCGACCAGTTCCCGGTTGTTCGCGTACACCGAGGACATCGCCAGGTCCACGTTGCTCGTCGAGGTTCCGAGGTCCACCATCGCGTCCACGATGGCCTGGCCGCGGATGCCCCGCCGTTCGAGGCTGGCGATAGTCGGCGCGCGCGGGTCGTCCCAGCCGTCGAGTTCGCCCGACTCGACCAGGTCGAGGATGGTCGACGTCGAGAGTTTCAGGTCGTAGGCGTCTATCTGGACCTTCCCCCAGTGGAGGACCTCCGGGTACTCCCAGCCGAAGTAGTCGTAGACGAACTGCTGTCGCTTGGCCGAGTCCTGCAGGTCGATGCCGCGGATGATGTGGGTGACGCCCGTCAGGTGGTCGTCGACGCCGGACTGGAAATCGAGCATCGGCCAGCACCGGTAGTCGGCGGCCGCCTCGCGCGGGTGGGGCGTGTCGATGACGCGGAATGCCACCCAGTCGCGCAGGGCCGGGTTCTTGTGTTCGATGTCGGTCCGGACGCGGAGCACCATCTCGCCGGAGTCGTACTCGCCCTCGACCATGGCCTCGAACTCCTCGAGGGAGACGGCGGCGTCCTTGTCGCGGTGGGGACAGGCCTCGCCCGCGTTCTTCAGTTCGGAGAACCGCTCGGCCGAGCAGGAGCAGGTGTACGCGCCGCCCATCTCGACGAGTTCGCGGGCGTGGTCGTAGTACAGTTCCAGTCGGTCGGACGCCCGCAGCACCTCGTCCGGTTCGAACCCGAGGTAGTCGACGGCGTCGAGAATCCGGTCGTAGGCGTCGAGGTCGGGTCGCTTGGTCTCGGGGTCGGTGTCGTCGAACCGACAGAGCATCCACCCGTCGTACATCTCCTTGTACGTCCCGATGACGGCGGGCATTCGGGCGTGTCCGAGGTGCCAGGGACCGTTCGGGTTCGGCGCGAGTCGCATGCGGACCTCGTCGTACTCCTCGACGCGTGGCAGGTCCGGGAGCGGGTGGGTCGCCGCCTCGGGTTCGGCGTCGAGTTCCTCGACCAGCGCCGGCGCGAGCGACGAGAGTCGCTCCCGGCGCTCGGCCGTCGAGAGGCCGCTCACCCGCTGGACGACCGGCGCGACGACGCCGGGAATCTCGTCGCCGTGGGGTCGGAACTCCGGGTTCTCGCCCATCATCGGCCCCATGATGGCCCCCACGTCCGGGTCGCCCTCGTGTTTGAGCGCGTTGAACAGCGCGTGCTTCTCCGCCTCCCGTTCGATTCTGTCGCGTAACTCCTGATCCATTGGCTCTG
>JBEPXT010000039.1:0-24331 GCA_041641795.1 Salinigranum sp. | reverse complement strand
GTCGTCGAACTCGGTGGGATTCCCCCGAACACACCACCGACGATTCAGGAGCGCGCCGAGGTCCACCTCGAAGCCGAGGACCTCTACGACCTGCGCGCCTCGCTGGAGGGCGACCTCGAGGGGTTCGCCACGCTGATCGCCAGTATGCGCGAACACGTCCGCCTCGCGGAGGAACGAGGGGACCCAGGGACGGCAGAACTCCTCCGGGACCGTCTCGCGGCGCTCGAAGCGGACGCCGACGACCTCGAGAGCGTCCTCGCGGACGACACGCTCGTCCGAGCGGAGGTGTGGGGGTAACATGTCGAGTACACCGCACCTCCGGAGCCTCGACCCCTCGCACGTCCGTCAGGAGTGGGACACAGTCGCGGACAACGCGCTCCGTCTCGACCGGGACGTGGCCGAACAGCTGGTGACGGCCCTGAACGGCGACGTGTCGGGGCTGTACATCCTGTTCAACCAGGTCCGCAAGCACTACTGGCTCGTCGAGGGGGCCGAGTCGGATGCCGTCGGTGAGTTCCTCGAGGCCGCGGCCGACCGACTCACCGAGATGACCGACGACATCGCGCTCCGCATCCACGCGCTCGGGGGCGTCCCGGCCTGTGGGCCGATGGGGATCCGCCAGCACGCGCCGATCTACATCGAGGCGGCCCACCGCTACGACGTCCGCTCGTCGCTCGAACGGGACCGAGACGGGTACGCGACGCTGGCCGAGCAGTGGCGCGACCACGTCGAACTGGCCGACCGGCTCGGCGACGTGACGACGGGCAAACTCCTGCGCCGACACCTCAAGACGCTCGAAGGGGACGCGTCCGTCCTTGACCGATACCTCGCCGACGAGACGCTCGTCCTGCACGACGCGACCGCGTGAGTCGCTCGGACGAGCGGACTTCTTCGACAGCTCTTCTTCGGGATCGCCAGCCGGTCTCGCTGCCGCGAGAATACGGTCGGCCCGGTGCCGTCGGTGTGAGCCCCGGGCTCGCCGGATACCGGGGTCGTGTGGGACGCTCTCTCGCCCGGAAACGTCGTATCTCTCCAACTCCCCCCGAAAACGACGAGACACTCTCTCGGTCGCCATCGAGACTAGGTCGGACGGAGCACTGGCTGCATCTTTCCATCTAGATGGTGTCCTCGTCCGAGCGATGCAAACAGCTAGCCCTCGCTCCCATCAGCCAGCCCTGCACAGGCGTAATCGGATGGACGGAAGCCCATCCGTGACCACTAATGCCACAGATCTCAGACTATGCGACGGTTGTAGGAAGTGGCGTACAGCTCAGTCTCGGCGACGACCCACAATCGACGGTAACGAAACGTATCAACACGAGTGGGCGTCTCGGGGACCATCACGCTCACATGATGGTCGAGTTCGGAAATCTCACCTCAGCCCCCGCGGAGGTCCAGGTTCTGAATCCGCACGTCGGAGGCTGGAACACGGTCGGCCAGCTCAAACAGTATCCCGACGAGCAGGACAGTACTGCTCTCCCCTCCCACACACAGCTGCTCTCGTTCCCGTCCGGGCTACTCGCTGACGGTGAAACAGTCGTGAAGATTAGCGCCCCCCGCCGCCCAGGCGGACACGGTGACGAGCAGTACGACGACTTCCACATCGAGAACATGGTGTGTATGTACCCGAAACTGGTTTCAAACGCCTCCGGGGAGCGGTCTGAAGGCCTCAGCGAGCGGGAGCGACCGACAGACGACGAACGAGGACGCGAGACGACGTACTCCTCTCGCCCCCGCTCGTCTGTCGCAGTGAATCGTCTCTGTGACCGACTCAGGAGGGTCCTGACATCCCTGCCGCCCTGAACGGCGAGGACCTCCCGGCGTCGGGGGTCTCGGGGCTCGCAACGCACCTGGTCGCTCGGTGCGAAACGTCCCGAAGTTCGGTCGAACCGGAAGGGACACCGCTCGGTCGGTGAACGTGTACGCGTGCCGCAGACAGTCCGGACTCGAACCGAGTCCCCGTCGCGGCCACCGACGAAATCAACTACCGCGGCTCCGAGGGACGCCTGCATGGCGGAGACGACACTCGCGACGATCGACGAGTTGCTGGCAGGGGTGATAGACGAGGCGGACGACGCTGTGGACGACGAACTCGTGGCCAACCGGCGCGTCCTCGGCTACGTCGAGTGACGGCCGGCTCGACTCCGGGTCGTGCCGTCGGGAGCACCGGCGTGCAGTCGACTCTGTGGTGTTGGTATGACCAACGCTCGCCGGATGCCGGACGCGCGTGGGATAGTGCTCCGCCCCGAACCGGGGTCTCTCTCCGATTTCTGGCGGTGTTTTGCCAGGGGTGGAACGGTGAGAGAAGTGTGACTTTCCCGGTCTGTGTCAGAACTCACGCCATCTCTGCTCTCTCAGTTCGTCGTCGCCGTCGGAAAAAATCGCCGAGAAGCATTGACTCGACTCTCACCGCCGGGATACTGCGAGATATGCCCTCCACCACACGTCGGCGACTGATCGCAGGGAGCGCTGCTGTCGCCGCTGTCGGATACATCGGCTACCGACTGAGCGAAGGGACACACGGGGCTGAATTCGAATCCTGGACGCCGGAGCAGGGAACGTGGCCCCTCGACCGATACGACACTCAGAACACCGCGCACAACCCTCACGCGAGTCCCCCACGCGAGAGACCAGACGTACGAGAACTGGGATGCGTCGCAGCCGATACTGCAGAACCGGCTTACTTCTCCCCGCTCGTGGGACCCGACCGGCTCGTAATGTTCGGTGACCAGCTGGCCGTGTACACCCGAGGGAAGGTTACCACCGTCGAGGAAGCCGAGACCCACTTCGCCGGCTTCCGCCCGAACGGCCGCCTTCACGCGACGAGCGAGAGTGGGACAGCCACCACCCTGGTCGGATACGACGGGAGCCGAGAGACGTATCGATACCCCGTTCCTGGTCACGTGGAGGGGCTGACTCTCGGGCGGGAAGAGGTCTATGTCGGTACCCTCAACGATGGAGTATTGGCCTACGAACCAGACACCGGACGGGAGTGGGCAGTTGGCGGGGAGACGTGCTCGCTGACGGACGGCCACCTGTACACTGTGGGAGGTACCGGTGGGACGCTTGCCTACCACGGCCGGGCACCACCCGAACAGTGGGCGTCCGCTGGCCCCAAGCGGACGTGGACAGCCCCGAGCGTGCGGGGTGACCCCCACCCCCCTGCGGTCGCGGACGGCCGAGTAGTGGTCGGGACGTTCGGGTTGCACGAGGCCGAGCTTGCGGCCTTCGACGCCGAAACCGGGGAACGGCTGTGGGAACCCAGGTCGTTCGCCCACAGTGGCGCAGCCGACGTCTCCACCCCCGCTGTCACAGGGCGGGACGGCTACGTCGCCGCCGGCATCGACGGCCTCGAGACGGGCTTCGTCGCCCGGTACGACCTCGAATCCGGTGAGCACGTGTGGCGCGAGGAGACTGACTGGTACGCCTCCGACCCGGTCCTCGCGGGCGACACGCTCGTGGTGGCCGGCGACGTCCGCGTCGGCTCCGAAGCACCCGCCACGACAGTGCGAGCCTACGATACTGAGTCCGGTGACGAACTGTGGACGGTCACGTTCTCTGGCGAGGGAGGGACGAACGGTGCGCTCGTCGGAGAGCGGGTGTTGGCGACAGCAGGCCCGTCGCTGTACGAACTCGCGTAGCCCACCCGTCGATACCCGGTCTCTCGGTGGTTCAGCATCTGATACTGAACGGCTCGATTCGGCGAGTCGGACGTCTCTCTGTGCGAGAGACGCGCTGTGTGCAGTCCCAATCGACCGTCTCCTCAGTACCGATCGAAACCGGCGTCTGAGACACAGAGCACGTACGTATCACCAACTGTCACGCTATGTCAATACCTCTATATATCAGTGGACGCCGTTGCTCGTCCTATGAGAACCATCGTTCGGCAGCGGCCGCTGGTGTTCACCCTCGGAGTCACGGTGGCGATCATCGCACTGGCAGTCGGTGGGCGTCTCGTGCTCGAACCGCTGGTTCCGTCTCTCACACTCGACGGCATCGGACTGGTGCTGAACTGGACACTCGTCGTGCTCACGCTCGCGCTGGTCGCGTGGCTCGGCTGGTGGGACGAGATTCGTCTCACTCGGCGGGTCAACCGCCGCGGGCTGGTGTATCTGCTCCCGCTCGCCGCCATGGTCGCCTTACCTGCCGTGTTCGGTCTGTCGATTCCGGAGGTGTCTCTGTTCGAGGGGGCCCTCCTTCCGCCGTGGGCGAGCTTGCTCGTAATCGTCCTCGGTGTCGCACTGGGTGCAGCAGTCTTCGAGGAAATACTCTATCGTGGCGTACTGCTCCGCGCGCTCGAGCCCCGTGGCAAACTCTTCGCAGGCGTCGTCACGGCGACTGCCTTCGGCCTCACGCACGTCTCGAAGATAATCCTCGGTGGCTCTCTCGCGGAGTGGCTGCCATCGATGCTCATCATCATCCCGCTGGGGGTCGGTCTCGCAGCCGTCGCGTTCCGGCTCGAAAGCATATGGCCACTCGTCGTCTGGCACTTCGCCTACGACGTCACGAGCCTGCTCGCCGCGGGTCAGTCCACGGCCTACGTGCTCGCCTTGCTCGCGCTCATCCTCTCCGTGGGCGTGATGGGCGTCTGGCTCCTCTGGCAGGACCACAACGCTGCCCGAAACCGGCCTCGTGCGACGACTGAGAGCGGCGTCGGCGGTTCTAAGCCGAACTAATGAAACGTCCTGTCGGTCCGTTCGCTGCGTCTATTCATCGATACATTCCCGAGCCGAACCGAAGACCTCTGACGATACGGGCCGTGTATGCAGCACCAATCGACCGTATCCTCAGTATCCAATGAGAACAGGCGTGGGAGATACAGAAGGCGTGTCTCGGATTTCTCCAGCCCGTACTCGTGAACAGTTCGACACCCGACACGAGACACTCAATTGTGGGAACGGCACCTGATTACTGTGGGTCAATTGTTTTGTATCTTGATTCTGTAGTTCACTAAATAGTGAAATTTGAGTATGAGAAATGACTATTCACCCGATGTTCGGGGGTGGGACGTTCTGGATACGTTCCCGATGAACGTCGGGGTATTGGACGAGACGGGAACGATACTCTACACCAATCAGGCGTGGCGTGAGTTCGGAGGCCGGAACGATATCGGGATGTCTCCCGATATGATTGGTGTCAATTATCTCGATGTGACCGAGGATACTGACGACGAGTACGTCCAGGAGGCGAGGGTGAAACTCCACGACGTTCTCGAGGGTAATTGCGAACTCGCCACGTTGGAATACCCATGTCATTCGCCCACGAAGCAGCGCTGGTTTCTGATGCGAGCGACCGCATTTATCCGCGAGCGCAACCGGTACGTAACTGTCGCTCACTTCGATATCACCGACCGCGTACTTGCAGAGAAGAGAGCAGAACAGCGACGTGAAGAGGTCGTCGTAGAGCGCGAGCAACTGGCCCTCCTCACTCAGATTCTGCGTCACGACATTCGGAACGATGTGACTGTCGTCCTCGGGTGGGGTCGACTGCTCGAGGAGCACGTAGACAGTGACGGTCGAGAAATCCTGCAAAAAGTCCTCACGACCGGAAAGCACATAGTCGAACTGACGGAAATCGCTCGTGACTACGTGAAAGCGTTGGGTGACGAGCACCAAGTCGAAGTCACCCCGCTCTCGTTGAACGAGGTTCTGGAGAACGAGGTTGCTCTCAGACGAGAATCGTTCCCCAACGCAACGTTCGCGGCCCCCTGTCGTCTCCCCGAGATAGAGGTCTTAGCCAACGAGATGCTCGCGTCCGTATTCCGAAACCTGCTGAACAACGCGGTCCAACACAACGATGCGGACGAACCGATCGTCTGTGTCACTGTCGAGGTCGAAGCCGAGACGGTGCTAGTCCGTATCGCAGACAACGGACCGGGGATTCCAGACGAGCGGAAGGAATCGGTCTTCGGCAGAGACGAGAAGGGCCTCGAAAGCACGGGTGCCGGAATCGGACTCTACCTCGTTCGAATGCTCGTCACGCAGTACGGTGGCAGCGTGTGGGTCGAGAATGCCGATGCCGGTGGTGCAGAATTCAACGTTCGCCTGCTCCGAGCAGCCTGACCGAGAGCCAGTCGTGCTCCACCCCGTGACCGAGACACGCCCTGTATCCAGCACCAATCGAGCGAATCCGCAGTATCCAGTCAGACCCCGCGTGACCGACGCAGAGCGTGAGTTCAGTGCGGGGCTAACGACGGCTAAGAGTGGTATTTCAGGTGTGTCATGTATTCGAGAACGGATTGTTCTTCCCGAAAATCAGTATTTCGACTGCTGGACCACTGGGCCATCGTTTTGTCCGGATGGAGTCTTCTATTGCCCTCGTAGAGCGGATCGGACAAGTCGCTCTCGTGATCGGGCTCATGGTGATCGTGTTCCGCACAGTCGCGCTTCAGTTCCTCCAGGCCCAGAAGTTGTACGGGAGTGGAGACTCGGCCATCCCGGACCAGCAGACCAACTGTTCGCCGTGTGGGGCTCGGATTTCGGCCGACGCGGACACGTGTGAGTACTGTGGCGAACCCATCGGTCGCTAACACAGTCTGCGCGATAGTCACCGTCCATCCGGCTCCGTCTGCAGGCTCGTCGGTCGTGACGATTCGCGCCCTGTATCCCGCACACACCCCGGTCGAGTCCCCCGTCGAGAGTTGCAAACGAATCAAGTGTCGCGGCACCAAGATATGCCTGCATGGCAGAGACGACACTCGCGACGATCGACGAGCTATTGGCAGGGGCGATGGACGAGGTGGACGACGCCGAGGCGGGGTTCAAGATCCGGAGCGCGCGGCAACTCCTCGCGGTAGTCCAGCAACGCCACGACGAACTCGACGAGGCCATCGACGATGCCGTCGACGACGACGAACTCGTGGCCAACCTGCGCGACCTCGGTTACGTCGAGTGACCGTCGGCCTCGGGTCGCGTCCTCGTCACCCCGCGGGGCCGGTGGTCGACAGCGTTGGTGCGGCACCACCTCACGACGAAGGTCACGAGGGCTCATGTGTCACCGGAGGGGGCAGCGTTCATCTGGTTCAGGAACGGACGTCTCCCTGAATCGAGGAGCGAGTCCCGCCCTTCGGCGCGGGCGTGAATCCGACACGCCACTTCACGACCCCGCTCGACACTCATTCGAGGGGTCTTCTCCGACCGTGGCCGCTGGTCGGCGTCGGCAGCTCCTCGCCGGCTCGAGGAAGCCGAACGACGAACCGCGCGCCGCGCGGGACGGCATCGTCGAGACTGATGGACCCACCGTAGTTTCCGACGAGCGTCTGGACGAGATACAACCCGATTCCGGTCCCGCTGCTGTGGAGGCCGCGTCCACCACGAGTGAAGACAGTGTCCCGGATGGCTGTCGGAACCCCCGGGCCGTTGTCGCTGACCTCGACGACGACATCGGTGTCGTCAGTCTCGACGGAGACCGTCACCTCGGGCGCGTCGGTGTCGTTGTGGAGGACGGCGTTCTTGAGCAGGTTCTCGAAGACGGACCCGAGCAGGTCGTCCGCACGGACCATCACGGCTGGAATCGTACCGTCGACCGTGACCACCACGTCGGCGTTCGCCTCACGGAGGTCTGTGAGCTCGGCGTCCAGGACGGGTTTGAGGTCGATGGGTCGAAGCGCCTCTTCGGTCACGACCAGGGCCCCGGCCACATCGCGGGCTGTCCGCGTGAGCTCGATTGCCTGCCTCGCACTCCTCTGGATGGACGCGAGATACGCCTCCCCGTCCGCTGTGACGTGCTCTTCGAGCAGGTCGGCGTAGCCGGTGATCACCTGGAGGTCGTTGCGGATATCGTGGCTCAGGACCTGGTTGAGCAGGTCGAGGCTGTCACGCTGGTCCCGAAGGTGTCGTTCGAACTCCTCCCGGACCGTGACGTCGCGAGCGATGCTGACGATGTAGTCCTTGCCGAGAGAGACGTGTGAGATTTCGACCTCGACCGGGAACGTCGACCCGTCTTTCCGCCGGTGAGCGCCCTCGTAGCGTAGCCCTCCCCGTTCGCGGAGGGGGTCGAGTCCCTGCGCCCACTCGCGGGGGTCTTGCATCGTCGTCTCGATCTGAGCGGGGTGCAGCGACAGGAGTTCCTCGCGCGTGTAGCCCAGCCGTCGACACGCCGTCTCGTTGACGTCGACGAGTGCGAACGTCGCCGGGTCGATGACGAAGATGGCGTCGTTCGACTGGTCGAGGATCTTCCGGAACCGTTCGACCCGCGCAGCACGGGCGTGGACCGCAGAGACGTCCGTGAGGTAGCAGTGGACACGGTGGGTTCCGGACTCGCCCACCGCTCGACGGCCCCGAATCAGTACCGCCATCGGCTGGCCACCGACAACCGTCACCGTGAAGACGTCGTCGATCTCGGCACCGTCTTCGACACACGCTCGGAGGTCGGACTCGAACCGTGCGCTCGACTCGTCGTCGAGGAAGTCGACGAACGGATGAGCGGTCGCGCTCGACTCGGTGCATCCGAACATCTCGACCCAGGCGTCGGTGACACGCACGATCGTCCCCGTCTCGGTCAACACCTGCAACGGTACGAGTGAGTGGCCGAGCGGTGGCGGTTCGGTCACCCCCCTCTGTGAGTCCTTGTTGTCGCGCATCCCGGACATAGTCTGACCTCTACATATCTAATCATCCGATAATAAGGGTGTCGTGAGGGTTCCTGACACATCGGCAGACCGGGAGAATTTCGACTGCTGACCTCGGTCTCCACCAGCAACTGGGCCACCGCGACTAAACGTTCAACGCTACGAGAGTTGTCGGGTGTGTGTCACGGGAGACATGCAACGCACGAACGTACGGACGAGTGACGGCCCCGAGCTGGGACGTGACATCCCGACTGCGTGGTCGGCACGGACCGGTGGTGAGGAGGCGGTATCGCAGTCGGGCAACGCTTCCCAGTTTCCAAGAACCGTATACCATCTACATATCCTCGGCGAACCACTGTCTGACACATGGAGAAGAACGTCGGCGGCTACGACCGTATCGCGCGATTCGTCATCGGGCCTGCGCTCCTCCTCGTCGGAGGAGCGTCCCTGGGTGGTCTCGTCATACTCGCGGCCGGGACAGTCGGACTGGTACTCGGTGTCATCATCCTCCTCGTCGGAGCGATTCTGACAGTCACCGCGATTACGCAGAAGTGCCCGCTCAACAACCTCATCGGCCTGAACACGTACGAGACGGCCGTCGAGACTCCGGACGACGAGACGACGGCAACGGTCAGGTAACGCTTCCTGCCCTGCCCCGCGCTGTCCTGTCCTATCCTGCCGAGCGAGACGAGCAGTACGAATCTTCCCCGGACCGCCAGGCACAGTCGCGGTTGCAGTGGCGGACGCGGGCGGTCGTCGACTCGCTCGATGTCGGAGCACGTGTTCCGGCAATTCCGGCCGAAACGTGGACGTGTCCACTGTCTCTCGCGGCGAACTATGTTCTGGATTGAAAACTTTGATAGTGTAGTCACGCGTAGCCCGAAACGGGACGTCATCCGGAGTTCCCCACCCTCTCCCCCCCCATTCGGATGGCTCCTATCCTTTCCTTCACGGAGGCACCCCGCTTCCCGACGTCCGTCCACGCGACGCGAGAGGTGGTCGTCTCGCGACAGGATTACGTACCGTGGGGGGATACTCACACCCATCAATGGCCAACCCGGTCCTCCAGGGCACCGACCTCGTCGTCGAGCGTGCCGGCGAGCGGATTCTCGACGGCGTCTCCATCTCGGTTCCCGCGGACGCGACGATGCTCATCCAGGGACCGAGCGGTGCGGGCAAGACGACGCTGTTCAACATCCTCGGCCTGCTCGACGTCCCCACGAGTGGGTCGCTCGTCATCGACGGCCGGGACGCGAGTTCCCTCTCCGAACGACAGCGTGCCGTCCTGCGTCGGGACCTCATCGGCTTCGTCTTCCAGGACTTCCAGCTCATCCCCGACCTGACGGTGCGTGAGAACGCCGCCCTCCCGCAGGAACACGCCGGCGAGCGTGACGACGCCTGGCTGAACCGACTGTTCGAGGCGCTCGGTATCGCCGACCTGACCGAGCAGTACCCGCCGACGCTGTCGGGCGGTGAGAAACAGCGCGTGGCCATCGCCCGGGCGCTGGCGAACCGACCCGCGGTGGTGCTCGCCGACGAACCGACCGGACAGCTAGACCCCGACACCGCCGAATCCGTCCTGGACCTCCTGTTCGAGACGAAGGCGCAGGCCGGGACGGCGCTCGTCGTCATCAGTCACGACCGGCAACTGACCGGGCGGTTCCCACAGACGCTCACCCTCAGAGACGGAACGCTGTTCGAAGAACGACGCGCCGCCGAGCAAGGACCCGAACACGCGTGACGCGAGCGCTGTCCGTGACCGGGCTCTCCGTCGGTTCGTCCACGTCCCTGCCCCCGTTCCCACTCTCGTTCTCGCGCTCGCGCTCGCCCTCGGTCCCCGCGGTCACCGCATCGCCTGCCGTCTGCCGACGTGTCGACCGTCCCGCGTCCGTTTCGCAGCGGCGTCCCGCGTCCGTTTTGCAGCGATGAGCTACGCGCGTGTCTTCCTCCGTGGCTGGTCCCGACGCGAGTGGCTCACCGTCCTCGTCGTCGCCATCACGACGGCCTTCCTCCTCGGGACGGCCCTCCTGCTCGCGAGTGCGGGCGCGTACACCGAGACGCTGGAGGACGACCTCTCGGGGACGGCGACCGTCGCGGAGTACGACTCGCTCGCCGACGCACGCGCCGCCGCCGGTGAGGGGGACGTCGTCGTCCCACTCGCGACGGCGACGGCCGACGGCAGGGAGGTCACCGTCGCCGGTCTCCCGCCCGACACGCCCGCAGTCCTCTCGGGGGCCTCCGTCGCCTGGCGACAGGCGCGCTTCCCCGACGTCGGAGAGGCCGCGGCCGGCCCCGTCAGCGAGACACGAACCGTCCGTTTCGTCGGCCGCGAGGGTCGCGTCGAACTGTCGGTCCGTCCCTACGCCGAGGCGGTGAGCGGCGAGGACTCCCGGACCATCCTCCCGCCGTGGTGGTACGCCGCGCCCTCGTCGACAGTGGAGGAACTCGGCGCCGAGAGCGTCCTCGTCTTCGACAGCGAGGGCGGCATCGCCGGGGCCGTCCCGACCGGCCGTCCGGCCCCGCCGGGGACGCCACTCATCGCCGCGCTCCCCTTCCTGCTCGCCGGCGTTCGTGAGTTGCTGACGGTCCTCTCGGTGGCTGCGCTCGGTGGGGGCGTGCTGGTCCTCGTGGTGGTCTACAGCGTCACCCGGATGTCCATCCGAGACCGGCACGACGACATCCGCGTGGTGCGGTCGACGGGTGGCTCCCCCCGGCGACTGTTCGCCGTCCTCTGTGCGCGCGCCGGGGGGCTGGTCGTCACGGGCGTCGCCCTCGGCTACGCGCTGGGGGTGGTGCTCACGAACGCCGTGACGAACCTGGCCGTGGTCGCCGGCCTGCCGGTGAACCTCACGGGGACCGTGACGCCCGCCGTGGCACGGCTGTTGCTCACCCTCTCGGGGGTGCTGGTCCTCTCGGGACTGGTCGCGGGCGCGCTCGCGGCGTGGCCCACCGTCCGGACCCCGCCCGCACAGTTACGGTTGCGCACGCGTCGGTCGAAGCGGAAGCGGGGTGGCCCGCTCTCCGTCGTCCGGTCGGGACGCACCGACGGTGGCCGGCCCGCGGGCCTCGTGAATCGGATACGCCGCGCGTTCACCCCGACGGTGCTCGACCCGCGAGCGGCGATTCCGACGACGGCGACGCTGACGGTGTTCGTCTTCGTCGTCCTCCTCGTGGGGTCGCTCTGGGGGGCGTTCGTCCCGCTCGCTGGCACCCAGAGCGGGACCATCGTCGAAGCCGGTGCGGCCCACCCGCTGAACAGCCGGGTCGATGCGGGGACGGCCGAGTTGCTCCGCTCGCAGGACATCAACGCGAGCGCCGAGGTCATCTACGCCGCCGTGCGCGACGGCCAGCCGTACATGGTCCGGGGGGCCGACTACGACGCGTTCGCGTCGGTGTCCGATTCCCGAATCGTCCGCGGGCGAGAACCACGCTCGCTCGACGAGGCGGTCATCGGACGGCAACTCGCGTCGACGCTCGACGTCGAGGTGGGCGAGACCATCGTCCTCGGGGGCAGCGTCACGCCCGGCGTTCGCCGCGTGACGGTCGTCGGCGTGTTCGACGCGGCCGGCGACACCACCCTCAACGACATGCTGGTGATCCCGCTCGAAGCGGCCCAGGGGCTCGCGACCGGACCGAACGACGCACACATCATCCGTACCGAGGACCTCTCGGAAGCCCAGCGCGCGCTCGTCGAACCCGCCGGGGACGGGAGTGGCAGTGGCGTCGTCGTCACGGGCGTCGACGCGCCCGCGTCCGTCCCACTGGGCGAGCCGTTCACCGTCAACGTCTCCGTCCGGAATCTCGACGACGCGGAGGCGAGTTCGCAGGTGGTCGTGGAGGGTGCGGGGAACGAGACGCTCGCCCGGCAGTCGGTCACGCTCGCCCCCGAGGAGGAACGCGAGGTGCAACTCCCGGTGACGCTCTCGAGCGCTGGGTCGACGACGCTCGGCGTCGGCGCGTACACGACGTCCGTTCGGGTGTTCGACCCGACGGCGCTGTCGATTCCCGCGGAACTGCCGACGCGTGCACCCCCCGGGGCGACGCTCATCGTCCCCGTCGAAGCGCCGAACGGGTCGTTCGTCCCGGGCGTCGAGGTAACTGTCGGGTCGGAGTCGTACACGACCAACGCCCAGGGCGTCGCGGTCGTCTCCCTGCCACGCGAGCCGGGGACGTACACCATCACGGCCCAGCGCGAGGACTTCGCGCGGACGTCGCGCGAGGTGCGCATCGAGGAGGGAGCGACCCGACAGCTCTCGGTGCGGCTCAGCGTGACGCCGAAGGTGGGCAACGCGCTCACGAAGCCCACCGTCGACCTCCGGGTCGGGAACCCCTGGGGGACGCGGCTGAACCGGACGCTCGCGCTCGTCTCGCCCGAGGGCCGGACGACCCGAACCGTGGAGTTGGCCGCGGGCGAGGTGGCGCGCGTGGACATCCCGACGACCGACGCGGGCCTCGACGAGCGCTTCCCCCCCGGTGAGTACGAGATCCGCGTCGACTCGGTCGACGCGGGCGAGGGTGGAGAGACGGTGACGCTCGCGTCGACGACCTACCGGGTCCGCGGTGACAGTCGAGTGCTGTCGGTCGTCGCCAGCGGGGCGAGTTACTCGCCGGGGACGCCCGTGGGTCAGGCTATCGAGAACGTCTTCGGCAACGTGCAGGTGCTCTTCGGTGCCATCGTGTTGCTAGCCGGCTTCGCGACGGTCGGAGGGACGACAGCCGCGTTCGCCCAGGCAGTGCACGCCCGCGGGCGGACCATCGGCATCCACCGCGCGACCGGAGCGACCGACCGGCAGGTGCTCCGGACGCTCGTCCGTGACGCCGTGGTCATCGCGCTCCCCTCGACGCTCGTAGGCGTGGTGATCGCCTACCTCGCGCTGCGTCTGCTGGAGTTCTCGGGCTTCCTGGTGGTGTTCGGCATCCGGCTGTCCATCCCGGCCGTCCCGTGGGTGATCGCGATGGTCGTCGGTGGTGGGCTCGTGCTGTCGATGACGAGCGTCGTGGTGGGTGCGCTCGGGTATCTGCGCGCGCCGCCGACGCGGCTGTTGCGACTGCGTGAGTGAGAACACTGCCGACACCGATTCATATCAATTCTCAGACTTGTAGACAAGACAATACGAATGTCGGTGGCTTTTATATATTAATATTAATCATTGTTGTACCGTGCGCACCCGGAGTTTGTTGGAATTCGTGATAATACAATATATACAGATGAAACAGCAAGGGTTTTGTCACCGGTCTAAGTTACGCTTAGGTAACAGTGGGCTGCCGTAATCCGGGACAAATATGAATCTATGGTAACTCAAGACGCTGCTACCGAGACGGTTTCTCAGGACGCACGGACGAACGGGACGTCCACAACCAAACGGACGACCCGCTCTGGAGACGAACTGCTTCTCGGCGCTGACAGCGAACAGCAGCCGACGCTCTCGGTCGTGATGCCGACCCTCAACGAGGAGGAGGGCATCGCCGAGTGTATCGAGCGCATCAAGAACGCGCTCGAGGAACTGCAGGTGTACGGCGAGATCGTCGTCTCGGACGATTCGACGGACCGGACGCCCGAGATCGCCGAGGAGATGGGCGCTATCGTCGTCACCCCCGACGAGAAGGGCTACGGCTACGCGTACCTGTACGCGTTCGAGCGCGTCCGCGGCGACATCATCGCGATGGGCGACGCCGACACGACGTACGACTTCGAGGAGTTGCCGAAGCTGTACGAACTCGTCGACTCGGGCGAGGCCGACATGGCGATGGGTTCCAGACTCGAAGGGAAGATCAAACCCGGCTCGATGCCCGCGCTCCACCAGTACGTCGGCAACCCGCTGCTGACGAAGTTCCTCAACGTCTTCTACGGGGCCGGGGTGAGCGACGCCCACTCGGGGATGCGGGTGTTCACCCGCGAGGCGTACGAGGTGATGAACCCCGAGACGTCCGGCATGGAGTTCGCCTCGGAGATGATCATGCGCGCCGGTGCCGAGGACCTGGTCATCAGAGAGATCCCGATCACGTATCACCCACGCGAGGGCGAGGCCAACCTCGAGAGCCTCCCCGACGGCTGGCGACACGTGAAGTTCATGCTCGTCAACGCGCCCGGCTACCTCTTCTCGGGGCCGGGGATCAGTCTGGCCTTCGCGGGACTGCTCGTGATGCTCATCGCGTGGGCCAACGTGCCCATCGGCGGCACGACGCTCGGCGTGAACTCGATGATCGCCGGTGGCCTGTTCACCATCGTCGGCGCACAGGTCGCGTCGTTCGGTGCGTTCGCCACCGTCGCGGGCGAGCCGATCCGGGAAGCACAGGACCCCCTGACGACGCTGCTCGTCGACCGGATCGACCTCGAACACGGCGCGACCGTCGGGATGCTCGTGTTCGCCGCCGGTGCAGCCTACACCGCCTACGTCCTCTGGGAGTGGCTGACGACCGGAATCGCGGGCGTCCCGGTCGCCGAGCGTAACGTCGCGGCGTTCGTCGCAGTCGTCCTCGGCGTGCAGATCGTCTTCACGTCGTTCCTCTTGAGCGCCGTCGTCGACCGGTCGTAACTGCTGCGCTGCGGCTAGTTCTCGAGACGCGTTCTCCGAAGCCTACGAGCCGTTCCGTAGCAGTCTGTGTCTAATTTTTGGCGTGGTCCGGTGGGCGCTGGCGTGGTCGCCCGTCGCCTCCACACAATTATATAGGCCAAAATTAATTTATGGTTTGAGATAATGTATTACGTATGGACGGGTACGAACCAGGCAACGAACTCTGCCCCGCATGCCGGGCGACCCTCCTCGTACGCGTCACTGGCGAGGGCGACCCGGTGTGTCCGAACTGTGAGGACTGGCGACGAGAGGTGTCCGAATCCACATGACGTGACATCCGTCGGTGTCTACGGACGCGGGCCTCCTCTCCGTATCAGTCGAACAGCTACTCTCGAGGGTGGGAAGTCGACTCTCCCACCCCACCTCGCTTACCCTGACGGGTTCGCCCGTGGCGGGTGTCGTCAGAACGCTTCGGGTTCTGACTGCTAACCAGAAGTCGCAGACATCTGGTGATGGGACTCGTTGATGACCTCGGTCTCGAAGGGTCCGGGTAGGGGGTAGGTCCGCCGCTCGGCGTCATCGTTCCAGTCAGGGCACGTCGAATCCCTCCTGCCCCGATACGTACGTCGTGACCGACACCGCGGTGCTCGCAGGTGCGGGAGACGACCTGTAGCACACAGAGAGAACCTTCAGCACGCAAACACCGGTACTTCGCTGCGTTCCTCAGAGGCTGGCTCTAAACGGAACGACTCTCACTCGTCCACGTCGTCCCTGGCGTGAATCTTCGCCTGTTCGCGCGCACTGGGATTGACCGACTCCTTGAACGGCACCTTCGCCAGCGTCGCGAAGACGGGTTCGCCGGGCTCTTCGGCGTACTCGTCCGGAAGATGCACCTCGAACTCCAGGTCGAGGTCCGCGTCGTATATCGAGTCGTCGAGCGGGACGTCGGTCGCGGCCTGCAGTTTCTCCGCTGGCACGAATCCGAGGCCGATGTTGGCTTCGAGGTCCGGATTCCACCCCGCCGACGTCAGGTAGCCACACTCGTCGCCCGTCTCCGGGTCCGAGATGAGCCAGAAGTCCGAGGCCCACTCCAGAATCGGGTCGCCCGCCATCTTCAGGCCGACCAGTTTGTGCGTGAACGGGAACTCGCCGTTTCGGATGGCTTCCTTCTGGCGTTCCAGTTCGGCTTTGCCGACGTAGTCCGCGTCCTTGTCGTCGGGGACCTGATAGCCGAGGTTGACCTGGAACGGCGACGTCTCGCGGTCCATGTCCTGCCCTAGCGACAGGATTCCGGCCGCGATCCGTCGACGACCGTTCACGGGCGTCGCGGCACCGCCGTGGTCTTTGACCGTCTCGAGGACCGGGTCCCACACCGCTTCGGCGTTCGTCGTCGCCTCGCGGACGTATATCTCGAACCCCGCCTCTCCGGAGAAGCCCGTCTGGCTCACCAGCACCGGGACGTCGTTGATCGTCGCTTCCAGCAGTCCGTAGTACGGCACGTCCTCGACGGCGTCGTCGATGAGAGACTCGATCACGTCGGGCGATTTCGGGCCCTGAACCTGCATCGGGGAGACGTCGATTTCGTCGATGTCGACCTCGAAGTCGTTCCCGACCGTCACCCCCTGTAACCACTGTATCAGGTCCGAATCGGCGATGGAGAACCAGAACTCGTCGTCGTCGGGTCGCAACAGGACGAAGTCGTTGAGGATGCCGCCGTCCTCGTTGCAGCAGATGGCGTACTTGCCACGCATCGGCTCGATATCGGTCGCATCCCGCGTGATGACGTAGTTGACGAACGCCTCGGCGTCGGGCCCCTCGACACGAATCTGGCGCTCGACCGCGACGTCCCACAGCGCGACGTGGTTGACCAGCAGTTCGTACTCGGCTTCCGCCCCCCCGTCTTCGGGGTCGATGTACGCGCGGGGGTGGTACATGTGGTTGTACACCGTCGCCTCGTGACAGCCTTCCTCGACGGAGAGGTGCCAGAACGGTGACTTCCGGACCCGGGTCGAGACCACGAGGTCGATGTCTGCGTCGCCCGTTTGACGCAGGTTCCTGGGAACGGTGCGGTCCGACTGGTCGACGCTCGGGTGGTTGGGGTGGTGGTCTCCAGACATTACTCTCTACTTCGGTGGCTCCACGCCGTGGTCGAACAGGCGTCCCCAGAGACGCTCGATCCGACTGGTCTCGCCCGGCGAGGTGATCCCGGCAGGGAGGTAGAGTTCGGGTTCTGTCGTGCTGTCTCGGTCGTCGGCACGGGCTCTCGCTGCCATACGGGCGAGTGAACACTCTGTGACCACATCGGTTTGCAGCTTATTCGTATAACCCATTTATATAGTGGTCGGCGGAGTCCGTGGGTTCTTCGCCGTCCGTTCCTCGCCGGACGAGAGCGGTGAGGTTGACGAGTGGCGATTACCGAGACGACAGTCGTCACCGCAGTGGTGTTCGGGCGACACCGTGAGTCCCAGTCGGTGTCTGCGTAACCGGCTGATTTCGGTTGCGACGCTCAAATCTCGAGGAGAAGTACGCGACACGGACAGTGGTTCTCCGAAGTACATCGGGAGAAGGACTTGAGACGGCTCCCCACCTAGGGGGTGGTATGGACACAGACCGACTGAAGGAACTCGCTCCACACTACATTGCGATGTTCGCCGCCGTATTCGTCGTCCTCACAATCGTTCAAGCGGCTGTGGGCGCGGTCAGCTTCTGGGTGGAGATGGCCATCATCGTCGTCGTCGTCTTCGTCTACCGGCCTGTCGTGCTGCGCCTCGGTATCGCTCCCAGTGGCTGGAAGTGAGACCGTTACCCGTCGGCGAGTTGTATTCCACGCGCGACGACGTACATCAACACGATACCGGTGCCGACGGCGAGGATAAACTGCGTAACGACGACAAGGAACCCACCGAGTATCGAGTTTCCAGCGACCAGTAGCGTGAGCAGAAACACGAGTAGCGCCAGTCCCCCGAACAACAGGACGAGCCCGGCAAGTGGGAAAACCTCTGCTCGAATCTGTCCGAGGTCCAGTTCACCTGATTCCCGATCGATAAATGGCGGCAACGACATGCTAGAAGGCATCTACACGCGGAATTATTAACCGTCGGATTGCCCACCTAGACAGTGGACCACTACGGGAATTTCCTGTTCTGTATTCGCGCTATCTATTCAGGAGCGTCTGTATGAACTCCCCGGTTGCTGTCAGGAACGAGATGCGAGATACAGAGGCCGAAGTCAGCGAGGCATCGGTCTGATTCGATGGTTTCTCGGCGGATGTAAAACGTCATGTCCATTCCGGTGGAGGGACCCTGACACGGATAGATCCGAGCGAAACGGGCGAGAATGTCCCCCTCGTATTTGTCACAGGCTCCGTCTGATGGCGACCACACGACTGCAGGTCCGGGCGACGTACGTTCCGGACCGCTGATAACGTTCGTGTACGTGTCGGAAGCAGTACCGAGAACCGGATGTACTTGGAATCCGATGGGACGAACTGATATACGTGGTGAGTGTTAACTATTAGCATGGAAAACTCTGATTGGTCCCGTTCAGTTCCTACCCCGACAGGGGGAGGCAGTTCGACCGCGTCCGACTTTGGACGTCGGACACACACTTGGCTTACACCCGTTCCGTCGATTCCGGATGGGGACCGTAGCACACCACGGCACCACGTCACGGGTGAGGGCAGTGTCCTCCGAGACTGACGACGTCACGGGCGGATCCAACACGGAGGAGGACGTCGTCGGCGAGATGTCTGAGGGTCTCCAAGTCGAACTGTTCCACCCGGACACCGAGCGAAAGCCGGGCGACACGAACGTCGAACAGTGGGGGTTCGACGTCCACCCGCAGGTGTTCCCAATCGCCTGCGCGGTAATCGCACTGTTTATTGGCCTCACGCTGGCGTTCAAGTCGGGTTCGGCGAAGGTCTTCGGGACCGGGCAGACGATCATCTCTGCGGGTGGTGGGTGGTTCTACATCCTCGCAGTGAACGTCTTCATCCTCGTCATTCTGTACTTCGCACTGAGCAAGTACGGGGGAATCCGCATCGGTGGCGTCGAGGCCGAAAAGGAGTTCAAGAACTTCTCTTGGATGGCGATGTTGTTCAGCGCCGGGATGGGGATTGGCCTGATGTTCTTCAGCGTCGCCGAGCCGATCTCCCACTTCGGATCCGTGCCACCCTTTTTTGCGGGCGTCGAGAGCGGAACCGAGGCTGCCGGCACCGCGGGGATGGCGATGACGTACTTCCACTGGGGGATCCACCCCTGGGCGATATACGCCCTCGTCGGACTCGGACTGGCATTTTTCTCGTTCAACTGGGGGCTTCCGCTGACCTTTCGGTCTATCTTCTGGCCGTTGCTCGGCGAGCGGATCTACGGGTGGCCGGGCCATCTCATCGACATCGTCTCCGTCATGGCGACGCTGTTCGGCCTCTCGACGTCGCTCGGGATCGGTGTCCAGCAGGTCAACGCCGGTTTCACAGTCCTCTCGGGCCAGTATCTCTCGACGACGGTCCCCCAGGCCACGTGGGTACAAGTCGCGCTCATCGTGAGCATCACCGCCATCGCGACGCTGTCGGTCGCCGCGGGCCTCGACGGCGGCGTCCGCCGACTCAGCGAGTTGAACCTGTATCTTATGCTGGCGTTCCTCGCGCTGATGCTCGCCCTCGGTCCGACGCTGTACCTCCTCAGAGGGTTCGTCTCCAGTATCGGAACCTACATCGGCGTCCTTCCGGAGCTGGCGTTCTGGACCCAGACCGCTGGAGGCGCTACCTGGCAGAGCGGCTGGACTATCTTCTACTGGGGATGGTGGATTTCGTGGTCGCCGTTCGTCGGCATGTTCATCGCCCGCATCTCGAAAGGCCGGACCGTCCGCGAGTTCGTGCTCGCAGTCCTCTTTTTACCTTCGCTGTTTTCGTTCCTCTGGATGTCCACGTTCGGCGGGTCGGCCCTGTTCGTCGAACTGGAGACGAGTGGTACCCTCGTCGCGGCGGTCAACGAGAACGTCGCGACTGCGATGTTCGAGCTGTTCTCGTTCTATCCGCTGACCGCGCTGTTGTCTGTCATGGGGGTCGTACTCGTTATCACCTTCTTCGTCACTTCGTCGGACTCTGGGTCACTGGTGATCGACCACCTAACCTCTGGCGGGCAACACGACGTGCCAGTCACCCAGCGGGTCTTCTGGGCCATCGCCGAAGGTGTTGTCGCAGCTGTCCTGCTGATCGGCGGTGGACTCGGCGCGCTCCAGACCGCTGCGATCGCGGCTGGCCTCCCATTCGCGTTCGTTCTCTTGTTGATGTGTTATACGGTCTACTTGGGGCTCGACAGCGAATACGAGATCATGGAATCCGACGAGTTCGCCGAGTGGGTAGAGCGGATCGAGGCACAGGACAGCGTCGTCCCGGCCGGGAGCGACGGGGTCGTGAGAGAGGGAGACGACAGTGGCGATGTACTCAGTGGCGACGACTGACAGGGACCCCTCGGACGACACTGCTGTACTGAACGGATGAGTCGATTGGAGCGTTTTAGCTGGATTGATTTTCTGTACCCGATACAGACGGCGAGAACGTTCCGATCCTGACTGGCCGCAAAATACACGCTCTGTATTCAGCAGCGTCGCTCGCAACTGTTCGATTTCGTGGGGACTGGCACGACCGCTCTAGAGCGTGACTCCGGCGAGGAGCGGATGGACGCCGACGACGGTCTCAGCACGCCGAACCCAGTCGATTCACGCAACTCCTGAGTAGGTGTATCCGCCGAGGGATGCTCGGAGAGGAGGGGACCGTCGGTCCCAAACTATACCGCGTTCGACAGAGACACGCTCGTATGGGAGATTCCAAACTAACCCACTACGAAGTCAGCGCGTCGCGTGTCAGTCCACACCGAAGCCGAGTGACGACTGACGACGGCGAGTTCGTCGTCGGCCACGACGTGAATCCCGTCGAGTATCTCCTCGGGTCCGTCCTGGGCTGTCTCAACTCGACTGCGACGATGGTCGCCCGCGACATGGATATCGACATCGTGTCACTCGAGGCCACGGTCGAGGGGGACGTGAACTACGCGACGTATCTTGGCAAGGACTCCGAGGACCGTCCCGGTTTGCAAGGAATAGACGTCTCGCTCTCGGTCGAGACAGAGGGAGACGCTGACCTCGACGCGTGGCTTGCGGCCGTCGAAGAGCGGTGTCCGGTCACTGACAACGTCGGACACGAGACCGGAGTCAGCGTCGCACTCGACTGAACTGAGAGAGAGCTGTGAGCCGTGCACGGATAGCAACTCGACGAAATCGAACATCAACAGCACAGGACGACCTTTCAGCTCTTTCTCGACCTGAGCAGGAGCGGATACTGAACAAGCTCGACGAGATCGTCGACTCGCCGTGGCGAAATCCACCGGAGTATGGCGAACCACTCCAGAGCAGTCCGCACAAGAAGGTGCGCACTGGTACGTTCCGCTTAGCCGTGACCTTCCGTCGATCCGAACAGCGGATGATTGTCGCTCGAATCACGCGTCGTGGTGGAGCGTACACTGCCGACGACGATCGAGGCGTATCGAAGGACTTGGCCGGACGCGTCCGACTGGACGACCCGACAGAATCTCCTCCTGCATCGACAGCGATCCGAGGCGAGTGCCTCGGTGCTCGACCCCGGGTGGCTCACGAGACGTTCCGCAGCAGTCGGAGCACCTGCTGTTTGGGGGCGGTCCGGTGGGCGCTGCCGTGGTCGTCCGTCGCCTCGACGTCGTTGGTCGCGTACCAGTCGTACGCGCGCTCGAACACGTCGAAGTTGCTGTCGACCGGCTCCCAGCCCAACTCCGCCTGCGCCTTCGAGATGTCGAAGTAGTACGGGCGGTGGACCGTCTTGTAGTGCCACGGCGCGAGCGGCGAGAGTCGCAACGCGTCCAGCGCCTGCAGGAGGAGACTCGCCGGTTTCGCGGGGATCCACTGGATCGTCGACTCCGAGTCGGCGTAGTCGATGACGTGTTCGAGGTCCTCGCCGAGCGTCGTGTAGTCGGCGTTGCCGATGTTGTAAATCTCGCCAGTGTGGTCGGTCTCGGCGGCGCGCTTCGAAGCGTCCGCGAGGTCGCGCGCGCTCACTAGCTGGAAGAGGTTCGTGCCGTCACCGAGCATGTAGACGCGCGCGTCGCGGTCCATCCAGTCGAAGAGGATCTGATAGATGCCCGCGCGGCGTTCGTCTACGACCGTCCGCGGGCGGACGATGTTGACCGGCAGCCCCTTCGCCGCGTATCTGAGCGCGACGTGGTCGGCTGCGAGCTTCGACATGCCGTACTGGCCGATGGGGTTGACGGGCGTCTCCTCGGTCACGGGCATCGTCGAGAGGTCGTACACCGCACTGGACGAGACGTGCGTGACCCCCTCGACGCCCGCCTCGTGTGCGAGTCGCAACACGTTCTCGGTCCCCCCGACGTTCACGTTCCAGAACTCCCTGCCGGCCTTCGTGAGCGGGACCAGCGCCACGTTGTGGTGGACGTAGTCGACGCCCTCGAGTGCGCTCCGGAGCGCGCTGTCGTCGCGGACGTCGCCGCGGACGTACTCGGCGCGCTCGCCGATGTCGGTCCCCGGGATGTCCGGTGGCGCGCGGTCGAAGAGTCGCACGTCTTCGCCCTGTTCGATGAGATACTCCGCCGTGTGGCTCCCGACGAACCCGGCTCCGCCCGTAACGAGATGCAGCGACACGGTTTCACGCTCCCGCTAATGATACTTGAACGTCCCGACAGGAGTGCCGCGTCGGGCGTTCGGGGCGTCGACACCGCCGACGTGACGGATAAACAAAGTCATTTAACGGTCCAGTCGGTGAGTACGTCTAATGAAAACTCCCGCGGAGATTTTCGCGGCCCTCCGAGACGAGGCCGGGACGGTTCTCATCGGGAACGAGGACGTCGTCGAGAACGTGCTGATCTCGACGCTCACCGAGGGGCACGTCCTCCTCGAGGGACCGCCTGGCGTCGCGAAGACCACCATCGCGCGCCTGTTCGCGAACCTGACCGACCTCGACTACAGCCGCATCCAGCTGATGCCCGACCTGCTCCCGAGCGACGTCACCGGGACGGACGTCTACCGCGAGGAGACCGGCGAGTTCGAATTCCGCAAAGGGCCCATCTTCGCGAACGTCGTGCTGGCCGACGAGATCAACCGGGCGACGCCGAAGACGCAGTCCGCACTGTTAGAGGCGATGCAAGAGCGCATCGTCACCGTCGCGTCGACGACGACACCGCTGCCCGAACCGTTCATCCTCATCGCGACGCAGAACCCCATCGAGGCCGAGGGGACCTACCGGCTCCCCATCGCCCAGCGCGACCGCTTCCAGTTCAAACTGGAGGTCGACCTCCCGGACAGAGCCGACGAGCGAGAGCTCTTCGACCGGTTCGACGCCGAACCCGACCTCGCGCCCGAGAGCGTCTCTCCGGTCATCTCCGCGGAGGTCATCCGGCGTGCGAAGGGGGTCGTCGACGAGGTGTACATCGACGAGAAGATCCGCGAGTACATCCTCGACATCGTCGAAGCCACGCGCGAGCACCCGATGATCGACCACGGCGCCTCGCCGCGTGCGACGCTCGCGTTCCTCCGTGCGGGGAAGGCGAAGGCCGCGATTCGCGACCGCGACTACGTCATCCCGAGCGACGTCCGCGCGCTCGCCCAGCAGATTCTCGCACACCGACTCGTTCTGGACGCCGACGCGGAGTTCGGCGGGCGGACTGCTCGCGACGTCGTCGAGGAGATCGTCGACGAGATAGAGGTCCCCGGGGCCAACATCGGCGCCGACGACTCGTTCGCAGAAGGCGAAGCCGCCGTGAGCGACGGTGGTGGCTCGGCTTCGGCCTCGGGTGACGACGGGCTCGACGTCACCCGCGAGGGCGACCGAAAGCGTTGACCGGCGCTCGGCGGACCACGTCCCACTCGCGTCGCTCGAAGGAGTCGACCGAATCCACCGCGTTCTGCAGCCGCTTACGCTCTCATCGTCTCGTCGACGCTTCCGACCGCGCCACTCTCGCTCTCGTCCGCGGCCGCGTCAGAACGGTCCGTCCAGCCGTACGAGACGAGCGCCCCGTCGTCGTCGCGCGCGTCGACGACGGTGACCGGGGTCTCGAGTGCCGTCGCCAGCCCGACCCCGACGAACGAGACGACCGGGTGGTCCATCCGGTCGACAGAACCGAACGGGACGCCGCGTAAGCGCAGCGAGACGCGCTGACTGTCGGTGTCGACGTCCACGTCGGTGCTGTCGACCAGTTCCAAGCCG
>JBEPXT010000038.1:0-26077 GCA_041641795.1 Salinigranum sp. | reverse complement strand
AGTCGGTCGCTGTCGTCGTCGCCCTGTTCGCCGTAGCCGTCGCCGTTGTAGCGGTAGAAGGCCGTTCCGTGGGGCGTCTCCACCCGTATCGTGTCGTCGACCTCCGACAGGGAGTTTCGGACGACCTCATCGTCCCACGGTTTGACGCCGAGGCGGACCAGTTCGAGGAACGACTGGTCGATGACGTTCCGCTCGTCGAGTTTCGGACCGCCGTTGTTGATGTCCAGCGTCGCGCCGTCGTTCGGGTCCCGGTCGTCGTTGATGCGGAAGTAGTACGGCGTGTTCTGGTGGGCCTCGGTGCCCGTGGTCGTCGCCATCCACTCCTCGGTGTGGGCCTGCCAGTGGTCGGCGACCGCGATGTACGCGAGGGCGTCGGCCCGGCGGTCCTCCCCGTCGGCGATGGACGCGGCGCAGGCCAGGCCCGCAATCTCGGCGGCCGTCGTGCTCGGGGAGAGGCCGCCCTCCTCCTCCCAGCGCTCCTGGGCGGTGGACGGCCCCTGGCTGACGACGTAGTCCGCAGAGCGACGGACGTTGTCGTACCCGAAGTCGACGTCGTCGAACGACAGGTCGTGGCGGGCCATCAACTGGTGGGTCATCACCTGGGGGAACGATATCTCGTCCATCTGCTCGCCGCCCCACCGGGTCCGCCCGTCGAGGAACGTGTTCTGCGGGATGAACCCGTCCTCCCGCTGCTGGTACTCGTAGATGTACGAGACGGCGTCCCGGGCGCTCTCCACGTCGCCCATCGCCTCCATCGCGGTGTAGGCCTGGTACAGGTCCCGCGCCCAGACGTAGTTGTACCCGTAGTCGGCGGGCGTGTTCGCTATCGTCGCGTCGCCCCACGGCACCGAGGGACTGGCGATGCCGGCCCCGGGGAACTGCTTCGAGTCGGCTGCTTTCAGCGTCATCGCGGCCACGTCGTACTGGGTCCCCAGGTCGCCGTCACCGACCGCGTCGGGCACCTCCAGGTCCGCGAGGTACGACCGCCAGGACTGCCTGTACCCGGCCCGGGCCTTGCCGTACCCCGGGTCGAACGCCCGGGCGGTCGTCGCTGCGGCCGCGTCGGCGTCGCCCTCGGTGGCGAACCCGACCGCGACGGTGTCCCGGACCGACCGCGCGCCGGTGGCCAGTCGGCCCACGAGGGCGACGTTCCCGGAGGCGGAGTCGTAGGCGTCGCCCGGCGACTCCCCGGCGAACAGGGACGAGAGCACGTCGCCCCCGACCACGTCCACCGAGGCCCAGTCGAACCCGCGGTCGGACGCGAGTCCCATCGCGACGTTGTACGGGTTGCCGTCCGGGTCGCGGATGACCGCCTCGCCGTCGTTGGACCCGTCGTCCCAGGCGGTCAGGACGTATCCCTCGTCCTGTCCGGACCCGCGGCCGCCACCCGACCCGCCCGCCTGGCCGCGGCGCCGTGCCTCGTCCGCCAGTCCGCTGTTGGACAGCGACGGGTCGGCGACGACGTACACGTCGTACGCCCGGCCGTCGCGGGCGTCGAAGGAGACGTCCGCGAGCACCGCGTCGTGGTCCGGGTGCGCCACGTACTCCGCGGTGAGCGTCCAGTCTCGGTTCGCCGCCGTCTCGGTGACGCGGTGCTCGAACAGGAGGGCGTCGTCGGCAGTGTGGGACACCGACCGTTCGAGGGTTTCCTCGTCGTCGTCGAGGCGGGTCTCGTTGTGCGTCCGCGCGGCGTAGCCGTCGGCCGCCACCACGAACTCCACCGTCCGGACGTCGAGCAGGTCGACGCGGGGGAACCGGAGGCCGGCCAGCGACCCTTCGGTGAGCGTGAACCAGACGCGCGAGGGGTCGTCGTCGCGGTGGTCCGCGACGGTGCCGACGCCGTACTGTTCTCCCGTGGTCCAGGTGGCGTACCGTCCGTCACCGGGCGGGGAGTCGGCACCGACCGCGGGGACGGCCGTCAGGGAGGCGACGCCGGTCGCGAACAGTCCGCCGAGGAACTCTCGTCTTCGCATAGCCGTCTACGGTCAGTCAGCCGAGATACATAATTTTTTGGCATAATTGTCGGGGTAAAAGGAGGACGGTGCGGACCGGGAAGCTACCGGAATCCGCCGCCGGGTCCGGGGTTGAACTCGCGGGCGGCGCGGACGACGAAGTACAGCAGCACGACGCCCAGGAGGAGTCCGCCGACCACCGCGACCGCCAGTTGAACCGTCGTGCCGCCGGCCTGGAGGGCGACCAGTCCGCTCGAGAATCCGACCAGGAGGACGAACCCCAGTTTCAGTCGATTGTTGGCGAGTCGCCGCTCGTCGTCTGTGAGGCTGGGGCCGACCATCAGTGCGCTCCCCGGGGCGTGCTGACGTGCATTCCGGCGAACTGCCACTCGCCGTCGGCCGGTTCGAGGACGCCGCTCCAGCGCGTCTCGTAGTCGCGTCGCCGCTCGGCCTCGCGGTCGGTCCACGCGAGGCGGACGTCGTCGGTGAACCGCGCGTGGGCGTCTCGCTCGACGACGCGGAGCGAGTTGCTCTCGACGGTCCAGTCCTCGGTGGTCGCCCTCTGCCGACGGAGTCCCTCGCGAATCGCCTCGAAACCGACCAGCCGTTCGGTCACGCCGAACTTCACCACGTCCGGGCGGTCCAGGAAGTACGGGTACAGCGGTTCGCCGCGCCGGAGGGCCTCGTAGTAGTCGAGAACGGTCTCCCGGGCGTTCATGCCACAGGTGAGGTGGCCGAGAGGTTTCAAATCAGTGCCTCGTCCCGGAACTGAGAACTGCTCTGCGGCGCAGTGTGGATTCCGGGACTGGTGGCCTCCGTACCCCTCACGTTACATGTCGATGGCGAGCAAATCACACGCACATGTACGACGCGGTGCTCATTCCGACGGACGGGAACCCGGGTACGGGACACGCTATCGACGAGGGCATCGCCCTCGCCGACGAGACCGGGGGCGCGTCCACGGACTCTACGTCGTCGACACCCGCGACTACAGCACCGTCCCCGAGTCGACGTGGCTCTCGCTCCGCGAGGAGCTAGAATCCGCCGGCGAGGAGGCCCTCGCGGCGGTCGAACGTCGCGCGGCGGCCACCGGCGTCCCGGTGACGACGGCGGTATCCCGGGGGGTTCCATACGAGGAGATACTGGAGTACGCGGCCCGGAACGGCGTCGACGTCGTCGTCATGGGCACGCACGGTCGAACCGGCGTCGACCGCTTTCTCCTCGGGAGCGTGACCGAGAAGGTCATCCGCCGGGCGACGATGCCGGTCCTCGTCGTGAACATCGGCGACGACGCGACCTGAGGCCGCCGGACCGTCAGAACCCGGCGAGCAGTCCGGCGAGGAGCCAGGCGGCGCCGATAGCGAGTCCCGCGGCGGCGAGATTTCCGGCGGCGTTGACGGCCGCCCTGGCTCGTTCGCCGGTTTCCCACAGGCGAACCGTCTCGAACGAGAACGACGAGAACGTGGTGAACGACCCGCAGGCGCCGGTGCCGACCAGCAGTGCCACCTCGCTGGAGGCCCCGAGGAACGTCACCAGCGCCAGCGCGAAACTCCCGACGACGTTCACCGTGAGCGTGCTGACCGGGAACGCGTCCACCGAAACCCGCTCCCCGACCAGGTGGCGAAGCATCGCGCCGACGGCGCCGCCCGCCCCGACGAGGTGAGCGGGGTCGACGGGCGTCACTCGCCCCCACCTCCGGTGTCGGAGTCGCCCTGGCTCCGTTCGTCGTCCGGTGGGTCCTCCAGGTCGTCCACTGCGTCGTCCCGGTCGTCCACCCCGCCGTCCGCGCTAATCGCCGGGTGACTCCCGCCGGCGTCGCCGCGCGAGGGGTGGACGATTTCGTCGGCTGGCGACGCGATAGCGCCGTCACGTGGCGGCGTGAGCAGTCCGTCGTGGGGCGACGCGAGCGCCGCCCCGGGCGTCCGCATCGCCGCGGGGTCGTCGTCGGTCGCGTCGGCCCCGGCGCGTGCAGCGACGCCGGCGGCCAGGCGACGCCCCAGCAGCACGGCGCCGAAGCCGAGGCCGTAGTTCGCCAGGACGTTGGCGACCAGCCACGGCGGCGACGCGCCCGCCGTCTGGAGCGCGAAGGTGCTGTAGGTCGTGAACGAGGAGAGAAAGCCCGTCGATATCACCGTCCGGGCCTCCGCGGCGACGAGGTCGGTGTAGATGGCCTCGTAGAGGACGAACCCGAGCGCGAAGCTCCCGAGGACGTTGGCGACGAGCGTCCCGGGCAGTCCGGGCGCGAGTTCCGCGGCCAGGTACCGGAGGTTCGCGCCGGCGAACCCGCCGATACCGACGAGCGCCAGCGTTTCGAGCCGTGCGAGTGGGTGGTCGGATGGCATGCGTGGGGTGCGCCGCGCGGCGGAACCGGCGTGCTGCGACGCGTCTCGGTACCTGGGGTGACGGGAACCGGCTATAACTGTCGTTCGATTTCTTCACATTCTGCCCCGGTGCAACAATATAACGATCGTTCCTCGTAAATTGGCGGCGCGTGTCGAACATCGACGGCAGAATCCGTCAGTCGTCTCGGTTCTCGTCCCCTGAAGCACCACACCGCGGCTGGGTCACACGAACCCGCGGCCGATGTCGTCGTCCTCGATGAGGTCCTCCAGTTCCGCGCTCAGGAGCTCCTCGGCCTCCTCGAACGTGGTCGAGAGGTCGTCGAGTTCCTCGGGGCGCTCGGACAACTCGAACTCCATGGGGCCGAACGCCGGGCTGTCGATTGCCTCCATCACGTCCGAGAACAGGTCCTCGGGTGTCGTCGGCGCCTCGGCGTGGACCCGCATCGTCTCTTCGAGGCGCTTTGCCATCGTCTCCGCCTCGCTGTCGTCGTCCGGCGGCGTCCGGACGGCGAACCGACCCGGGGCGGTGTCCCGGTCGGGGAGGAGGGGGTCGATGTCCCCGTCTATCTTCCGGGCGACCCGGGCGCCGACGCCGCGAACCTCGTAGGGGTTTTTCGCGTACGTCTTCAACTGGTAGAGACCGACCGCGGGGTGGCCGAGATAGAGGTCCTCGCCGACGCCGTCGCTCCGTCGGCCGGCGAGGGCCCGCCACCCGTCCGGGTCCGCCTGGCCGTCGGTGACCTCTTCGAGAATGTCCTGCCAGTCTCTGACGCGCATAGGTGACAGTTGCGGCCTCGCCTGAAAGAACGTACCGGTCTCGGACACCGTTCTCGGCGCGCCGCCGGGGTCCATCAGTGGTCGTTTCACTTCCACCCCGCTACCGACAGGACTTTTCTGTTCAGGAGTCTGGCTACGACCAGTGAACCTCCGCGGACCAATCGTCCGGGTCGGCGACGTCCGGACCGTGAGCACTCGCTACGGCGAGCGAGACCTGGTGGAACTCGACGTGCGGCCCGACGGCGGCCGGTCGGAGGCGGTGTCGGTGACGCTGTGGGGGAAGTGGACGCACACGGCCGACCACGCCGAACCGGGCATGGAGCTGCTGGTGACGGACGCCGAGGAGGGCGAGTACCGCGGGGAGCGACAGTACAGCACCTCGGGCGACTCGTTCGTGGTGCTCGAACCGAACTTCCTCGTGGACGTGACCGACGTGCGCTCGTGGGTGCAGTGTCCCCGGATGTACTACCTGAACAAGCTCTCCGGCGTCCCGCTGAACTACCCGGTGGTGAAGGGGACCGTCGTCCACGAGGTGTTCGGCGACCTCCTGCGCGGCGAGAGCCTCGACGCGGCGGTCGAAGACCGGGTCGCGGAGGCGGGCCTCGAACTCGGACTCCTCGGGTACGACGCGCGGGAGGTCGAAGACGAGGTCCGGCGGAACGCCTCCGCCATCGAGGGGTGGCTGTCACAGGGGACGCTCACAGAGACGGACTCCTGGCGGTCGGAGTACACGCTCATCAGCCCGACGTTCGGCCTCAAGGGACGGGCCGACGCCCTGCGGCGCGACACGCCCGTCGAACTCAAGACCGGCAAGAACACGAACCGAGAGCCGCGGTTCCAGGACAAGATTCAGGCCGCCAGTTACGCGCTGATGCTCGGCGAGCGGTCCGAGCCGCCGGACACCGGCACGCTCCTGTACACCAAGAACTCGGCGCTCGACCGCTCCGAGGCGACGGGCGACCTCTCGCCGGCCAAGGAGTTCTCCATCGGCCACGGCCTGCTGGAGTTCGTGGTGCGCACGCGCAACGAAATCGCCGCGATGGAACACGGGATGGGCGTGCCGACGGGGTACGAGGCCGACGCGAACTGCCAGTACTGCTTCGAGCAGGACACCTGCATGGTCGTCTCGGGGCGACTGGACCAGGAGTCGAAGGCCGGGCGCATCGGCGACCCGATTCCGGCCGACGAGCGCGAGTACTTCGAGCGGTTCTACCGGGCCATCGAGGAGGAGCGCCGCGAGACCCACGCCGAGTACCGGAAGCTCTGGGAGCAGACCGCCGCGGAGCGGGCGGCCGACGACCGGGCGCTCGTCGACCTGGAACCGACGGGCCGGCGCGAACTCGACGACGGGCGCTGGGAACTGCGCGCCCGGAAGCCGACCGAGGCCGTGTCGAAGCTCCGCGAGGGCGACGTGGCGCTGGCGAGCGACGGCGACCCCGTCGACGGCGACGCGGAACTGGCCCGCATCCGGCGCCTCGACGACGACGTCGTCGTGACCGTGGACGAACCGCTGTCCCTCCGGCGCCTGGACGTCTATCCGTCGGAGATTTCGGTCGACCGGATGCTGACGGCGCTCCACGACGCCCTGTTGACGGGCGACCCGGACCGGAAAGACGTGCTGTTCGGCCGCCGGGAGCCCGAGTTCGCCGACGAGTCCGGGACGTACGTGGACAACAACGCCGCCCAGAACGAGGCGGTGAATCTGGCGCTGAACGCCGCGGACCTGGCGCTGATTCACGGCCCGCCCGGGACCGGGAAGACCTACACCATCGCCCGCGCGGTCCGGGCGCTCGTGGACAGGGGCGACCGGGTCCTCCTGTCTGCGTTCACGAACCGGGCGGTCGACAACCTGCTCGAAGCCCTCCGGGACCAGGGATTCGACGACGGCCCGGGGACGGACGGCCGGACTGACTTCGCGGACAACGTGGTCCGGGTCGGCACCGAGAACGGCGTCCGGGCGGACATGCAGCACGTGAGACTGGACCGCCGCGGCGACCCGGCCGACCGGGCGAGTGCGCTCGAATCGGCCCCGGTCGTGGCCGCGACCACCGCCACCTGCGGGTCGCGCGTGCTCCGCGAGCAGTCCTTCGACGTGGCCCTCGTCGACGAGGCGTCCCAGTTGACCGAACCGGGGACGCTCGCGGCGGTCAACCTGGCAGACCGGTTCGTCCTCGTCGGCGACCACCGGCAGTTGCCGCCGGTCGTCCGGGCGGAGAACGACCTCCAGACCTCGCTATTCGAGCGACTCGTCGAGCGCTACCCGGATGCGGCGGTGATGCTCGACCGGCAGTACCGGATGGCCCAGCGCATCCAGGCGTTCCCCTCCGCGGAGTTCTACGACGGGCAGTTGCGCCCGGCGACGGGAGCGGTCGCCGGCCAGCGCCTCGCGGACCTCCCGGGCGTCTCGGCGGACGCCCTGCCAGACGGCCTCCGGGACCAGGTCGCGTTCGTCGACCCGGGCGGCGAACGGGTTGGCAACACTAACCCGGCCGAGGCCGACCGGGTCGCGGCGGTCGTCCAGTCGTTCCTCGACTGCGGGGTCGACCCGGACGACGTCGGCGTCATCGCGCCGTTCCGCGCCCAGGTGGCGGAAATCTCCCGCCGGGTCGACGTGACCGTCGACACCGTCGACCGGTTCCAGGGGTCGAGCGAGGAAGTCGTGGTGGTGTCGTTCGTGGCGACCGACTCGCTCGACGGCCCCCTGTTCGAGGACACGCGCCGGGTGAACGTCGCACTCACGCGGGCGAAGAAGGCGCTCGTCCTCGTGGGGGACGCCGACGCCCTGGAATCGGACCCGTTCTACGCCCGCATGCTCGACTGGGCGCGCCGGTGAGAGAGCGCTCCGCCCACCTGACTGGGCGCGCCGGTGCGTGACGCGGCGGGAATCGCGCCACCGCCGAGTTGCCCGACCGCCGGGCGGCGACGGATTCATTGTCCAGTGAGGCCAATCTCAACCGATGGCCTCACACTGGGACAACGTGCAAGCGTTCTTCGGGTCCGACAAGCGGTACCGGAACGCGCTCGTCGGGGGTGTCGTCGGGGGAGTCGCCGGGGCAGTCTGGACGGTGCTGGACGCGGTGAGCCTGTTCGAACGGCTGTTCGTCGTCGGGTTCGTGGTCGCGGCGCTCGCAATCGCGATGATACTCCTCGTCGGAGAGCGGGGAGCCGACGCCTGAGCCGTCTGCCGGTCCGCGGGGGGGACGGCCGCCGTCTGACGGCCGCCGGAATCTACCCGTCGAGCAGTGCGCTCGTCGTTTCGTCGGCGCCGATCTCCTCCAGGACCCGGCGGTGGAACTCCTGGAGCACCTCACTCTCGTCTTCGGCCAGGACCACGTCGCTCGCGCGGAGCGTCGCCAGGCCGAACGCCCGCGGCGACGGCGTGTCGAAGCGGGCGGAACTGACGGTTATCTCGCCGTCCCGAATCGCGGTCAGGACCTCCCTGAGCCCCGAGAGGTTGAGTTTGTCCTCCAGAATCTCGCGGTAGGTCTCCTCCATCACCGCGAACGAGTCGAGGTCCTGCGCGAACGACAGCAGCATCTCGCTGGAGACCTGCTGCTGGGCGGCGGACTTCTCGTAGCCCTTGTACCGCTTGAGAATCATCAGCGACCGCGTCGCGTTGATGCGGAAGTACCGCTTCAGCAGGTCTGTTCCGTCCAGGGCCGCCCGCAGGTCCGCCGTCGCCTGGTCGGGGTCCAAGTCGCGGAGGACGGCCGCGACGTCCACCTTGCGGTTCAGCGGCATGGAGACGGTGAATCCGTTGTCGGCCACGGCCACCTGGACGTTGGTGTTCGCTCGCTGCGCGCAGTGGTAGGCGACCAGGCGCGAGAGGCCGTCGTTGAGACGCCGGCCGTACGTCGAGTGGACGTAGTAGTGACGCCGGTACTCCTCCCGGTCGAGTTGCACCTCGACGGCCAATCGGTCGTCGGTGCTGACGCTCTCCGGCCCGGCGAACCTGACCTGCTCGTCGAACATCCGGGCGACGGCGCGAACGCTGTTCTCGTCGAGCGGGAACTCCCTGAGCCACTCGCGGACCGCGGGTCGGCCCCCGGTCGACAGGCGGGAGAGCAGCTCGCCCTGGAACGCGGCGATTTCACGGCCGAGGTCGTAGGAGAGGGGGAGTCGCTCGGAGAACCACGAGGGCACGGTCGGCCGGGCGTTCGTCCGGTCGACGTACACCTTCGACCCGCGGCGGTAGCGGAACGCGAAGCGGTCGCCGCCCAGGACGAACACGTCTCCCCGGTCCAGCGTGTCGAGGTACTCCTCGTCGAGCTGGCCGACCCACTCGTCGGCACCCCGCACGATGACGTCGCAGGTGAACGAGTCGGGGATGGTCCCGATGTTGGTCATGTAGATGACCCGCGCCATCCGCCCGCGCTTGCCGACGAGCGGTCGGCCCACGTCGAACGCCTCGTAGTGGTACTCGCCGTCGGGCGGGTCGTTGGTGTCCCGCCAGACCTTGGCGTAGACGTTCTTGTCTTCCAGGCCGGGGTAGTCGGCGGTGAGGTAGCGAAACAGCTGTTCGAACTCGTCGTCGGAGAAGTCGCGGTAGGGGTACGCCCGCCGGAGCGTCGCCCGGACCTCCGACTCGGGGCGGACCGCGTTGATTGCCATCCCGTAGACGTGCTGGGCGGCCACGTCCATCGCCTTCTCGGGGACGAACACCCGGTCGACGAACCCCTCCTCGGCCTTCCGGAGCATGACGGCGCACTCGACGAGTTCGTCCCGGTCCAGCGCCAGCACCCGCCCCTCGACGGTCTGTCCGAGCTGGTGGCCCGCCCGCCCGATTCGCTGGAGGAGGGCGGCCACCGACTTCGGGGACCCCACCTGCACGACCAGGTCGATGTAGGGCATGTCGATGCCGAGTTCGAGGCTGGTGGAGGTGGTCACCACGTCGAGGGAGCCGGCTTTCAGCTGACTCTCTATCTCCTGTCTGCGCCCCTTCGAGAGGCTGCCGTGGTGGCACCCGGAGTTCTCCTCGTCGTAGGCGTCGAAGCGCTCGCGGAGCGTGTGCAGGACGCGTTCGGCCCCCGAGCGCGTGTTGGTGAACACGAGCGTGTTCTCGTGGGACTGGACGAGTTCGTGCAGGCGGTCGTAGAACCGTCCCTGGACGAGTTCCGTCGGCGTGTGTATCAAATCGTCCGTCGGACACTCCAGTTCCACGTCGAAGTCGCGGACGAACCGGGTGTCGACGAGTTCGTACTCCCGGGGGGTCCCGTCGTCGTCGCGGCCGACGAGGAACTCGGCGACGGTGTCCAGCGGTTCCACGGTGGCCGAACAGCCGATGCGCGTCGGCGACGACGCGGTCATGTTCTCCAGGCGCTCGAGGCTGACCGAGAGGTGGGTCCCCCGCTTGTTCTCCGCCAGACTGTGAATCTCGTCGACGACGACGTACTCGACGGTTTCGAGCTTCTGCTTGAACTTCGGCGAGTTCAACAGGATGGCCAGCGTCTCCGGCGTCGTGTTGAGGATGTGGGGCGTCTCCGACAGCATCCGCTGTCGCTCGGCGCTCTCGGTGTCGCCGTGGCGGATGGCGTGGCGCAACTCCACGGACTCCCCCCTGTCGGCGAGGCGGTCGGTGATGCCCTCCAGGGGCACCTCGAGGTTCCGGTGGATGTCGTTGGCCAGCGAGCGGAGCGGGGAGATGTACAGGCAGTAGACTGAGTTGTCCAGTCCGTCCCCGTCCCTGTCGCGGCGGAACAGTTCGTTGATGATGGCGGTGAACGACGCGAGAGTCTTCCCGCTCCCCGTCGGTGCGCAGATGAGCGCGTTGCGTCCCTCGTGGATGTGCGGGATGGCCTCTCGCTGGGGCGGGGTGAAGAAGCCGCCGTTCCCCGGGACGAACTCCCCGAACTCCTCGACCCACCACTCCCTGACCGGCGGTTCCAGCAGGTCCAGCACGCCCTCGTCGGCGATGTCCACGGCGTCGGGGTCGAACTCCAGGTCGTCCTCGCGGGCCACCGTCGAGAGAAGGTCCCGTCCTCGCGGACTCATCGGTGAAACCGAAGGCCTGCGCAGGTAAGACCGTTGTGGGCTGGCGGTCCGGGACAGTCGCGTGGACGGGATGCGCTCGTCAGGGACCCACCGCTGTGCGGGCCGTCGACCCGGTCGGACCGGAACGACGACTCCCGCGCTCACCCTTCCGTTCGCGGGTCGAGAACGTCCCTGAGTGCGTCCCCCAGGAGGCTGAACGCGACCACGGTCACCGTCAGGAACGCCACCGGCGCCGCCGAGACCCACCAGGCCTCGGGGAAGTAGTTCATCCCCTCCCGAATCGTGCGCCCCCGGCGGTGCCGAGGACGAACCCGGGGACGAGGTACGCGAGGGTGTACCGGAGGCTGTCCCGCATCGTCGCCAGGACCGGACGACCGGTCGTGAACGACCGGCCCCAGTCGAGCAGGGTGACGTCGACCAGCCACCGAACGTACCTGACGGTGACTGGCACGTCGAGGTTCCTCGCGGCGCGGTAGGCGGCGAGGCGGTTGTCGATGAGGTCGGCCTGCCCCCGCCTGGCGAGGCGGTAGGCGATGACCGCCTGGTTCGGGTCGGGAGTCAGTGCGACGGCGGCGAACGCCAGCGTGAACACGACGTAGACGCCGAGAACGGCGAAGACCGCGTGACGGAGGTACTTCCGCGGACGTGGCATTGGGGACCGATTCGGGGTTTTCGAACAGTCGATACTGATTATTTCGTCTGGCGGGCGCGTCGGCCGGCGAAAGACTAACCAGCGACCGCCGGAACGCACGACTATGCGCGTTACGTTCCTCGGTACCGGAAGCGCGATGCCGGTGCCCGACCGAGTCCAGACCGGCCTCCTCGTCGAGTCGGACGACCGGACGCTCCTCGTCGACTGCGGGGCCGGCGTCCTCCACCGACTCGCGGACACGGACGTCGGCTACGAAGGCGTCTCCTCGGTCCTGCTCACGCACCACCACCTCGACCACGTCGCCGACCTCCTCCCGCTCGTGAAAGCCCGCTGGCTCGCGGGCGAGACGCACCTCGAAGTCGTCGGCCCGACCGGGACGAAGGCGCTGCTGGACGGCCTGCTCGACGTCCACGAGTACATGCAGGACAAAATCGACCTCCGGGTCCGCGAGGTGACCGAGGAGAGCTTCGAAGTTTCGGGGATTCCAGTCCGCTCGATGGAGACGCGCCACTCGATGCGGTGTCTGGCCTACCGGTTCGCCGACCCGGGCGAGGACCCCGCGACCGGACCGTTCACCTTCAGCGGCGACTCGGAGGCGTTCGCCGGTCTGGCGCGGTTCGCGGACGGGTCACGGGTGCTCGCCCACGACTGCTCGTTCCCCGACGACGTCGACGTCTCGAACCACCCGACCCCGACGCAACTCGGCGAGGCGCTGGCCGGCACCGACGTCGAGACGCTCTACCTGACGCACCTCTACCCGCACACCGAGGGGCGACACCAGGAGATGCTCGACTCGGTGGCGAGCGCGTTCGACGGGGACGTCAGGTTCGCGCGCGACGGTCTGCGGACGACGGTCTAACGCAGTCGCTCGGTGACGACGGGCTACCGGGGGCGCCAGCGAAGTTCGGTTCGACGACGGCACCTCCAACGACGTCTACCGAAGGCGGTCCTGGTGGACCGCCCCCGGTTCCTCCTCCTCCTGTTCCTCCTCGTCGAGGGGGTCTTCGAGTTCGCCGGCGATGACCTCGAACGCGTCGGTCGACGTGACCAGTCCGACCGTGCGGCCGTCCTCCACGACGATGGCGAGTTCCTGGTGTTCCGCCTGGAACCGGTCGATGAGGTCGCTCACCGGGAGGTCCGGCGGCACGGTCATCGGCGACACGGCGACGTCTACCAGGCCCTGCTCGCCCGCCTCAAGTTGCTCTTCGTCCCTGAAGAGCGCCGGCACGTAGATGACGCCGGCGACGTCGTCCACGTCGCCGCGGACGACCGGGAACCGACTGTGGGGCGACTCGCGTATCGTCTCGAAGTTGGCCTCTATCGACTCGTCCGTCGAGAGAACCACCACCTCGTCCCGGTCGACCATGATGTCGCCGACGAGGATTCGGTCGATGGCGACGGCGTTGAGTACCTCCCGCCGTCGCTCCTCGGAGAGGTCCACGTCCGAGAGGATAGAGCCCATCTGGGTGAGCAGTTCGCCGCGGGAGGACGGGCGCTCGCCGTCCTCACCCTCCTCGAGTTCTTCTTCGGCCCACGAGCGCGTGATGTCGACGCCGAACAGCGAGAGCAGCGCCTTGGCGACCCAGTCGGCGAATCTGATGACCGGCGAGAGAATCCGGGTCCACCAGTAGAGGAGCGGGGCGCCGAAGCGAGCGATGGTCTTCGTCCGCTCGATTCCCAGGTACGTCGGGGCCTGCTCGCCGACGACGACGTGGAGGATGTTGATGAGTCCGAGTGCGAGGATGGCTGCCATGGCGTGGCTCCCGCCCCCGCCGCCGAGGAGACTGCCGAGACCGACGGCACCGGCGACGCCGGTGAGGAGGCCTGCCAGTGCCGGTTCGGCGACGACGCCGAGGCCGACGCTGCAGATAGTAATACCCAGCTGACATCCTGAGAGGTAGATTTCGAGCCGTTCGGTCATCTCCCAGGCGCGTTCGAGCCCCCGGGACCCCTGGAACTCAGACTCCGAGAACTGCCTGACTCGTGTCAGTGCGAACTCCGTCGTGACGAAAAAGCCGTTCCCGAGCAGGAGGACGATGCCCCCGAGCAATCTGAGAGCTGTTCCGGTAGTACTCATCGTACATAGTGGCGTGTTCGATGGCAATAGAGTCCTTCGGCTGTGTGCTGTCGTTCGACTCGGTAGCGAACTGCACGGGACCGTCGAACGTGGCCTCGGGTGAGGTGCGTGATGGCCCAGTCACACGCCGGCACCGACGACGGCGCGACAAGTCGGTGCCGCCCGTCGCCCTGCCGTTTATCGGGGATGGCGGACCAGACCCGCCGTGACCTGACCGTCGCCGCGGGGTGAACACGGCGGGTGCCCAGCACACCGCCCCGCGGGAGCGACGTGCTGGCTGTTCGCCCGCGACCGGAACTCGCCACGAGCGCCGCCCGTCACGTGCCGTGGATGCGCGTTCCCGCCTCTTCTCCGCGGAGGAACCGTTCGAGGCCGTCGGGGCCGAAGACGTGGGCCGGGCGACCCAGTTCGAGCAGCGCCCGGACCTTGCCCGCCATGCCCCCCGAAACGTCGGTGGCGTCGCTCTCTCCGAGCGCCTCCGTCACGTCGTCGAATCGCCGAATCTCGGGGACGACCTCGCCGTCGGCGTCGAGGACGCCGGCGACCGTCGAACAGAGGCCGACGCGGTCGGCGTCGAGACCCACGGCGAGTTCGACGACGATCTCGTCGCCCGAGAGGACGGTCACGCCCTCGCCGGCGTGAGCGATGCCGTCGCCGTGGAGAACGGGGACGAATCCCTCTCCGAGGAGCGTCCGCACCGAGTCGAGAGGAAAGATGAGCGTGCCGTCCTCGCCGCGCGCGCCCAGCGACAGCGGGTGGACCGGGACGGCAGGGACGCCAGCCGACTGGAGACGCGCGACGACCGCTCGGTTGAGCTCCTTCATCGCGCCGTGGATGTCGAGGACGCCGGCCGGGTCGCGCGTCCCGCGCTCGGTCGTCACGTTCCAGCGGTCGGCGTGGTGGTGCCCGAAACTGCCGCCGCCGTGGACCAGCACCAGGTCCGCCACGTCCGCCCCTGCGATGCTCGCGGCCGCCTCGTCGAGCGCCTCGTCGGCCACCGTCTCGGGGGCGTGCTTGTCGGTGACGAGGCTGCCGCCGAGTTTGAGGACGACGGTCACGAGTGCCTCCCTCCAGACGAGTCGGCAGCGGCGGCCGTCGACCCGGCAGCCCCGGCCAGTGACACGCCGGTCATTCGTCCTCGGTCCGGACGCCTTCGTCGGCCAGTTCCGCCCGGAACACGTCCTCGCACCCGGGCGTGAATCGGAGGGCCGTCTGCGTCTCGGTCGTCGGGTCGAGGGCGACGATGCAGCCGCCGCCCCCGGCCCCGGTCAGTTTCGACCCGTGGGCCCCGGCGGCCCGGGCCGCCCACACCATGTTGTCCAGCGACCGGGAGGAGACGCCCAGAGCCTCCAGGAGGCCGTGGTTGAAGTTCATCAGTCGGCCCAGTTCCGCGAGGAGGTCCGCGCCCGGTTCCCGGTCGGGGTCCGCGTCGGCCAGCAGTCGCTCGCCGGTTCGGACGATGTCGCCGATAGTCTCGACCGTGTCGGCGGCGAACTCGTACTCCTCGCGGAGGCGACGGACGCCGGCGACGAGTTCGCCCGTGTCGCCGGCACCGCCGTCGAATCCGACGACGAATGGCAGGTTCGGCGTCGTCATGCGCCGGCAGTCGTCGCCCTCGACCCGGACCGCGCCGCCCATCGTCGAGCAGTAGGTGTCGGCCCGGGAGGCCTGCCCGTCCTGCACCTCGTACTCGGCTTCGAACGCCCGGTCTGCCAGTTCCTCGGGGGAGAGCCTGTGTCCCAGTTCGCGGGTCGCGGCGTCGATGGCTGCGACGACGACGGCCGCGGACGACCCGAGACCGGCACCCAGTGGGATGTCGCTCTCGACGACGACGTCGAACCCGGCATCGGGGGCGCCGGCGGCCTCGCGGGCCTGCGAGACCGCCTCGTCGATGTACCCCATCGCCGCCTCTATCAGCGGTGTCGGGACGTCGACGTCCGGTCGGTCGACGGTCGACCCCGTGTACTCGACGGTGAAGCCGTCGAGGCTGAGGTCTTCTGCGTGGACGCGAACGTGGTCGTCGTCACGGGTCTCCACGCGAACCGTCGCCCGTCGCTCTATCGCACAGGGGACCGCCGGTTCGCCGTAGACGACCGCGTGCTCGCCGAACAGATACACCTTGCCGGGAGCGCTCGAAACGGCCATACGCCTCGTATCTTGCGGCCCGGGCTTAAGGGTATCCGAGTCGCGCCGCCACGGCGCACCACAGTGGCGAATCGCGTCGCTTCGGAGTGCCGTAACGCCCCCTCGCGTCGCTGCGCGTGGAGCGACAGCTCCTCGTGTCGGACGAAACCATCGCGCCGGCGTGCCGTACCGCACAGGAGCGTCCGCTCCGGCGTCCGACGACCCGACGCGATTCGGTGAAAACGAGACGGTCCTACGGTTCGGTTCGGACTTCTTCGAGGTCCTCGAGTTCCTCGAGGTCGTCGTCGTCGCCGGTGAACTTCCACGCCGCGATGGCGAGTGCGGCGACCACGACGAGCGCCAGCAGGAGTTTCCCGACGCCGAGGCCACCGGACGACTCCTCCTCGCCCGCGTCACCGACGTCGACGTCGGTCGCCTCGGACGGCTCCTCGTCGCCGGTCGTCTCGGGCAGTGCTTCGACGTCCTCGTCCGCACCGAGGAAGGGCGCCTGGTTCGTTACCTGAATGCCGTCGTGGAGGTGAATCTCGAAGAACGTGAACGACTTGTCGGACATATCGGTTCATCTACGTCGACGGGCGGGATAATCGTTGTGACGGGTGAGGAGGATGCCGGCGGTGTCGGATGCCCGGGGCGTCGAGGCAGGCGACCGACGACATCGGAGACGGCGGCCGACGATGGGGGGACCGGCGGACGCGACCGGTATCGATGAATTGAGGGTCGCGTTGGCCCTCGGTCGGTGCATGGACGACCAGCGACGCGAGTTCCTGACAGACCTGCTGACCGCACCGAGTCCGTCGGGCTTCGAGACCCGGGGACAGCGAGTCTGGGTCGAGTACGTACGCCAGTTCGCAGACGAGGTCCGGACAGACGCCTACGGGAACGCCGTGGCGGTCCACAAGGGGTCGGAGTCCGGCCCCGAACTCGCCATCTCGGGACACGTCGACGAAATCGGGTACATCGTTCGGAACGTGACCGACGAGGGGTTCCTCCGCATCGGCCCTATCGGCGGCGCCGACCGGACCGTCTCGAAGGGGCAACACGTCACCGTCCACGCCGACGGCGGGGCCGTTCCGGGCGTGGTCGGCCAGTTAGCCATCCACCTCCGGGACCCGGAGGACGAGGAGTACGAGGACCTCGAAGCGCAGTTCGTGGACGTGGGCGCACGGGACGCCGACGAGGCTGCCCGACTGGTCGACGTCGGCGACCCGGTGACCGTCGAGACGACCGTTCGCGACCTCGCGGGGACGCGACTGGCCGCCCGCGGCATGGACAACCGCGTCGGCGTCTGGGCGGCCGCCGAGGGCCTGCGGCGTGCCGTCGAGAGGGACGTGGACGCGACGGTGTACGCCGTCAGCACGGTCCAGGAGGAGGTGGGCACTCAGGGAGCGAAGATGGTCGCGTTCGACCTCAACCCCGACGCCGCTATCGCCGTCGACGTGACCCACGCGACCGACACGCCGGACGTGCCGGACGAGCGCGTCGGCCCGGTCGAACTCGGCGGCGGGCCGGTCGTCTCTCGCGGGAGCGCCAACCATCCGACCGTCGTTTCTCTCGCCCGGGACGCCGCGGCGGCGGCCGAGGTGGACGTCCAGTTGCAGGCGGCGGGCGTCCGGACGTGGACGGACGCCGACGCCTACTACACGGCCCGGAGCGGTATCCCGTCGCTGAACGTCGGCATCCCGAACCGCTACATGCACACGCCGGTCGAACTCGTCGACACGGAGGACCTCGACGCGGCGGCCGGACTGCTCGGTGCGATAGCCGAGCGAGCGAGCGACGCCGCCCCGATCGGCGTGGACATCTGAGGACGCCCGGCGGACGGACGCCGCGTCCGCGGGAGCGCTCTTTCTGGCGCCCTGGCGGACACTCTCGCTGGCACCGGCGGCGAACACACCGCCGCTCGAGTCGTGGAACGTCGTTCTGTATCCCTGTGCATACCTCGCACGGCGTTCCCCGAAAGACAACCGTTAAAAGTCACCGCAAGGTCCTATGAGATATGGCTGGAACTATCGAAGTGCTCGTCCCTGGCGGGCAGGCCAATCCCGGCCCGCCGCTGGGGCCAGAACTCGGGCCGACGCCGGTCAACGTGCAGAACGTCGTCAACGAAATCAACGAGCAGACCGCGGCCTTCGACGGCATGGAGGTCCCGGTCACCGTCGACTACGAGGACGACGGCTCGTTCAGCATCGAGGTGGGCGTGCCCCCGACGGCGGCGCTCGTCAAGGACGAGGCCGGCTTCGAGACCGGGTCGGGCGAACCGCAGAAGGAGTTCGTGGCCGACCTCTCGGTCGACCAGGTCAAGAAGATAGCCGAACAGAAACAGTCCGATCTCCTCTCGTACGACCTCAAGAACGCCGCGAAGGAGGTCGTCGGAACCTGCACGTCGCTCGGCGTCACCATCGAGGGCAACGACCCCCGCGAGTTCAAAGAGCGCCTGGACGACGGCGAGTACGACGAGAAGTTCACCGAGGAGTAGACCGGCCGGCCACCACGCCCGAACAGCCTCTTCTGTTCGTCCTCGCGTGCCGAGTGACGACGCTCCCCGTTCGGAACCTGTGGCGCACGCCCTCGCCTCGACTCCGGCCCCCGCCGCCGCCATCACTCTCCGGCGACCAGTTTGACGACGCGCCCGTCTCGTTCACGCGTCGCCCGTTCGGCGAAGACGACTCCCTCCTCGGTCACCAGCGGGTCCGACGAGACGTGACCCCGAACGCCGGCGGCCCACTCCCGGGTCCCGTCGGCCGTCCGAACCGCGTAGAGGTTCCCGTCGTAGGAGCCGACGAGCACGTGGGCCCGTGTGAGCGTCGCGGCGCCGATAATCCACCCGCCGGTCGGGAACGCCCAGTGCTCCTCGCCGGTAGCGAGGGAGAGCGCGTGGAGTCGCTGGTCGTGGCCGCCGATGTACACCCGGCCGGCGTCGGGGTTTATCGCGGCCCCGCCCATCACCCGGTTCCCCGTGTCGAAGGTCCAGTCGACGGTCCCCGTCGCCAGGTCGACGCAGTAGACGCGGTCGTCCCAGGAGCCGAACACCGCGGCGCCGTCGGCCACCGCGATTGGCCCCTTGATGGCGCCGCCGGTCGGCACCCGCCAGACGCGTTCGAGGTCCGGATACGACCACCCGTACAGCACGCCGTCGTTCGACCCGACGACGAGACGACCCGCCTCTCGGTCGATGGCTATCGTCGAGTGGGGGTGGTCAGTCGGCGCGGGGTCGCGCCAGGTGACGGCCCCCGTGAGCGCATCCACGCCGAAGACGGCACCCGAGGGCGGATAGAACTCGACGGCCACGTACACCGTACCGTCGTGGTACGCCGGACTCGACCCGATGGCGTCGCCGAGCGACCGCCGCCAGACTCGCTCCCCGGTGGCGACGTCGAAGGCGTAGAGCGCCCCGTCGTAGGCTCCGACGTACACGAGTCCGTTTGCGACGGTGGGGGTGCCGTGGACGCCGTTCTGGCTCGGTTCCGTCTCCGCCCGCCAGCGAACCGACCCGTCCGGCCGCAGGCAGTAGACTGTCCCGGAGTCTCCCGGGACGACGTAGCCGCCGTCAGGATGCGGGACGGCGCTCGCCTTCGCCGCGGTGTGGGTCCCGGTGTTCACGCCGGGGACCTCCCAGGCTCGAGTGACGGAAGACGGGACCTCGACACCGGGGTGGTAGCCGGTGCGCCGGAGGCCGCCGCGGAAGGTGGCGAAGGCGGTCCGGTCGGCCTGCCGTCCGCCCGTCGCGTCCGCTCCCACCCGCGGGGCGGCGTCGCTACACCCGGCGAGGAGCGCAGTTCCGCCCAGGCCGACGCGACGCAGGAATCGCCGACGACTGTGGTCCATCGGACGGGCGAAGGAACCCGCGGAGCAAAAATCCCGACCCCGCAGCGTGCAAACTCGCCCCTCCCGTCGGCATCGAGACAGGAGAAAGCCTTTACCCGGTGGTTTCGTACTCGCCACGCATGTCCGACACGTCCTCCACGTCGAGTTTCGGCGACTCCTCCTCGGGCGGTAGTCTCCGTCCCGCGCTCATCGGTGCCGTCGTCTCGGTAGTTCTCTCGTTCATCCCGTTCTCGCCCGTCCTGGGCGGCACCGTGGCCGGGTACCTCCACGAGCGCGACGGCGTGCGGGTCGGGGCCATCTCCGGCGTCCTCGCCGCGATTCCGCTCGCGCTGCTGGTGTTCCTGTTCTTCGGCGTCTTCGGCGTCTTCGCCATCTCACCCGGCGGCGGCGTGGGGGTCCCGGGCGGATTCATCCTCGTGTTGCTCGTCGGGATGCTGGTCGCGGTCCTCTACACCGTCGCCCTCTCCGCGCTCGGCGGGTTCCTCGGCGTCTATCTGGCCGACGAGCTGTGAGACGCCGACCGGCGCGGTCGGTCCGTGGGCCGCCGTGGCACGGACGAGAGTCCGCGAATCAGGCGCTAGCGGGCTGTAGCCGGTGTCGAGCTTCGACGGGTTTAAGTCGCACATCCCCCTCGTTCCGATGAGGCAGGCAGACGCCTGTTTCACACCGTAGGAGCAGTTCCTGCGTACTACGGAGGTGAAAAATGGCAGATCAAACGATAGTTGACGCAGTCTCTCGCGCACTCGAAGAGGCGCCGGCGCGGAACTTCCGCGAGACGGTAGACCTCGCCATCAACCTGCGCGATCTCGATCTCAACGACCCGTCGAATCGTGTCGACGAGAGTATCGTCCTGCCGTCCGGAACGGGACAGGACACTCGCATCGTGGTGTTCGCCACGGGCGAGACCGCACTCCGGGCGGAGGAGGTCGCCGACGAGGTTCTCAGCCCCGACGAACTCGAGGACCTCGGCGACGACCAGGACGACGCGAAAGACCTCGCCGCGGAGACGGACTTCTTCGTGGCCGAGGCGTCGATGATGCAAGACATCGGTCGCTACCTGGGGACCGTCCTCGGGCCGCGCGGCAAGATGCCGACGCCGCTCCAGCCCGAGGACGACGTCGTCGAAGTTGTAAACCGGATGAAAAACACCGTGCAGCTTCGCTCGCGCGACCGGCGGACGTTCCACACTCGCGTCGGCGCCCAGGACATGAGCGCCGAAGAAATCGCCGACAACATCGACGTCATCATCCGGCGTCTCGAGGCGGACCTGGAGAAGGGGCCGCTGAACATCGACGCCATCTACGTGAAGACGACGATGGGTCCGTCCGTGGAGGTACCGGCATGAGCGAGAGCGAAAGCGTCCGACGAACCGAGCACATCCCCGAGTGGAAACGGGAAGAAGTCGACGAACTCGTCGACTTCGTCGAACAGTACGCCAGCGTCGGCATCATCAGCGTCGCGGGCATTCCGAGCCGACAGTTGCAGAACATGCGCCGCGACCTGCACGGCAGCGCCAGCGTCCGGATGGGGCGCAACACCCTCATGCACCGGGCGCTGGAGGAAGTCGACGAGGGCCTCGAAGAGCTCACCGAGTACGTGAGCGGGCAGGTGGCGTTCATCGGCACCAACGACAACCCGTTCGGGCTCTTCAAGCAACTCGAGGCCTCGAAGACGCCGGCGCCCATCAACGCCGGCGAAGTCGCCCCGAACGACATCGTCATCCCCGAGGGCGACACGGGGATGGACCCGGGTCCGTTCGTCGGCGAACTCCAGCAGGTGGGGGCGTCGGCCCGCATCATGGACGGGTCCATCAAGGTGACCGAGGATTCGACGGTCCTCGACGCCGGCGAAGAGGTGTCCCCCGAGCTGGCCAACGTCCTGAGCGAACTGGGAATCGAACCCAAGGAAGTGGGTCTCGACCTCCAGGCCGTCTACTCGGAGGGCGTCCTGTTCGAGCCCGAAGAGCTCGCAATCGACGTCGACGAGTACCGCGCCGACGTCCAGTCGGCCGCCTCGGCCGCGTTCAACCTGTCGGTCAACGCGGTCTACCCGACCGCCCAGACCGGACCCGCGCTCATCGCGAAAGCGGCGGGCGAGGCCAAGTCCGTCGGCCTGTACGCCTCCATCGAGGACCCGGACCTGATGCCGGACCTCGTGGCGAAGGCCGACGCGCAGGTGCGCTCGCTCGCGTCCCTCATCGACGACGAGGACGCGCTCCCGGAGGAGCTGCGCGGCGTGGAAGCGCCCGCGGCCCCTGCCGAGGACGCGGCGGACACAGAAGAATCGTCTGACGAAGAACCCGACGCCGAACCCGACGCGTCCGACGCCGACGAGGACGACGATGACGACGACGAGGAGGACGGAGCGGAGGGCCTCGGCGCAATGTTCGGTTAATCACCCATGGAATACGTCTACGCAGCACTCATCCTGAACGAATCCGGCGAAGAGATCAACGAAGAAAACATCACGGCGGTCCTCGAGGCCGCCGGCGTCGACGTCGAAGAGTCCCGCGTGAAGGCCCTCGTGGCCGCGCTGGAGGACGTCGACATCGAAGAGGCCATCGAGACGGCCGCCGCTGCGCCCGCGGCCGGCGCCCCCGCCGGCGGCGCCGCCGGCGACGAGGAGGCCGACACGGAGGAACTCGACACCACCGACGACGAGGACGAGGAAGTCGAGGCCGACGACGACGACGACGAGGACGAAGAGGCCAGCGGCGAGGGCCTCGGCGAACTCTTCGGCTGACGCGGCCAGCCCTTCGAACTTCGACTTTTTGCGGGAGCCGACCGCCGAGCGACCGCGCCGCGCATCGACGACCGACGCGTGGCGCCGACCCGGACCGACACTCGGGCGAGCGTTTAAACCCGGTGACCGGACCACTCCGGGGCGATGCTCGCGGACGCCGGACTCGCGGCGGGAACGCTACGGACCCTGGGATTCGTCCTGGCCGGGGTGAGCCTCGGGACCGCGAGCGGACTGACTCCGGGCCTCCACGCCAACAACTTCGCGCTGGTGCTCGCGGCGGCGGCGCCCTCGCTCCCGGGGACCACGACCCAGGTGGCCGCCGCCGTGCTCGCCGCGGGGGTGACCCACACGTTCCTCGACGTCGTCCCGGCCCTGGCTCTCGGCGTCCCGGACGCCGCGATGGCCGCAAGCGCGCTACCGGGGCACCGACTCGTCCTCGACGGGCGGGGACGGGAGGCGCTTCGCCTGTCCGCCTTCGGGAGCGGTCTGGCGGTCGTGGGCGCGCTCGCACTCTCGGTTCCGGTCACCCGCCTGATGACCGCGCTCTACCCCGTCCTCCGGTCCTGGCTCCCGGCGGTACTGGCCGCCGTCGTCGCCCTGTTGCTGGCGACCGAATCCACCCGCCGCGGTGCAGTCGGCGGGGTACTCGCCCTCGCGTCGAGCGGCGCACTCGGCCTCGCCACGCTCTCGCTGTCGCCGTCGGCGCCGCTCGACGGGGGCGGGATGCTCACGCCGCTGTTCGCGGGCCTGTTCGGCGCACCCGTCCTCGTCGACGCGCTCGGGGGCACCGGCGTCCCGCCGCAGGGCGACTCGGCCGTGGTCCTGGACCCGGAAGGTGCGCTGCGACCCGCGCTCGCTGGAACGGCCGCCGGCGCGGCGGTCGGGTATCTACCGGGCGTGTCCGCCGGCATCGCGTCCGTCCTGGCGCTCGCCGGCGTCCCCGGCCGAGGCGGCGCGCGGGAGTACGTCGTCGCTACGAGCGGCGCGAACACGGCCAATTCCGTCTTTGCGCTGTTCGCGCTCGTCGCCCTCGGCACGCCGCGGACCGGCGTGATGGTCGCCATCGACCGCGTCGCACCCCGACCGTCCCTGCCGACGTTACTCGCGGCCGGACTGGTCGCGGCCGGCGTCGGGTTCGCACTGGTGGTCGTCCTCGGCGACCGGTACCTGGAGACCGTCGGACGCCTCGACCCGGCGGCGCTGTCGCTCGCGGTGCTGGGCCTGCTCGTCTGTCTCTCCTGGGGATTCGCGGGGACCGTCGGCGTGGGCGTCTTCGGGGTCGCCACCGCTGTCGGCCTGCTACCGCCGCGACTCGGAACCCGGCGCGTTCACCTGATGGGCGTGTTGCTGGTTCCGCTCGTCGCCTCCGGGGTGGGGTGACGTGCGGGACTGTCCCGCCGACAGGTTCGCCGGCGAGCGAAAGACAACGATTAAAAGTCGCTAGCGGGTTACTCCGGGTATGAGTGACGCCGAGCAGCAACAGGGCCAGTGCGTGTCCTGTGGAATCAACATCTCCGGCATGAGCGCCGCCCGCTTCAAGTGTCCGGAGTGCGGTCACCTGATATTCCGGTGTGCGAAGTGCCGCAAGCAGAGTAACCTCTACGAGTGCCCCGACTGTGGGTTCACGGGACCGTAACCATGGGAAAGGTCGCTGCCAAACTCAAAGTGATGCCGCAGAGCCCCGAAATCGACCTCGACGCCCTCCAGGAGCGCCTGGAGGACGCGCTCCCCGAGGGCGCGAGGATTAACGGATTCGAACGTGACGACGTCGCGTTCGGTCTCATCGCGCTGCTCCCCACCGTCGTCGTCCCCGACGACGCGGGCGGCACGGAAGCCGTCGAGGAGTCGTTCGCCGGCGTCGAGGGCGTCGAGAGCGTCTCGGTTGAGGAAGTCGGCCGCATCTAGCGCGTTTCCGACGCATCGCTCGCCGACCGCGAGCGACCCCTTCTCCGACCCGCTCACTTGCGGACCAGCAGGAGCCACCCGATGACGAGCCCGAAGAGCATCCCGAACATGACGCCCAGCGGCAGGTTCCCGGAAATCACGCCGGCCATGCCGCCGAGCAGGGCCCCGGCGACGAACCCGAGTCCGAAACGGGTGGCGTCGTACGTCGAGTCGCGAACCGATGGGACTGGCGTTCCAGTAATGTCTGTGCTCATAGGTGTACGTACGCTCCGAAGTGGCAAAGCCGTTTGCGCGAACGCGTTCGACCGGTTGGCGCTCGCCAAATCCGCCTCTACCGGCAGGTGGCGAACGGGGGGACTCGTGAGTCGCGTCGTTCGTCCGAGGGTACCGTCGGCGGGCGCCCGTGGGAGTGCGCCACGGGGTCGAACGGGAACGCACCATTTATAACGCAAAGCGAAGTATGACGTGGTACGACTATGCCGAGTTCGAATGGTCCGCTCAAGGGGACGCGAAAGAAGCTCTCGAACAAACCGCGGGAACGAGGGACGTCGCCGCCCCAGCGAGCGATACAGGATTACGACGTCGGACAGAAAGTACACCTGAAACTCGACCCGAGCGTGCAGGACGGCCGCTTCCATCCGCGCTTCAACGGCCACACCGGTGAAGTCGTCGGCAAGCAGGGGCGCGCGTTCAAGGTCGAAATCACGGACGGCGGCAAGCAGAAGACCCTCATCGCGAAGCCCGCCCACCTGCGCGCCCAGAAGTAGATGACCATCTTCAAAGAGAAGCTCTCGGAAGAGTATCTGACGGTTCCGGAGGTCAAGGAACTCCTCCGCGACGTCGAAGCGGAACGCGCGGCCGACGAGGACCGTGACCTCCGGTACGAACTCGCACGAGCAATCGAGCACGCCAACCAGTTTTCGGTCCTCGGGGCCGAGGAGTCCCGAGAACTGGTCGCCGAACTCGAGGAACTGGAGAAGGTCGACGAGAAGACGGCGTACAAGATTGCGAACCTGCTCCCGCAGGACCGGAACGAACTCCGTGCCGTCTTCGCCAAGGAGCGGTACGCACTCGACGGCGACGAACTTGACGAGGTTCTGAACGTCGTCGCGAAGTACATCTAACGCCGGTACGGCGGGCGGCGAGCCAACTATTTAATACCTCGTCGGCGCTATACGTCTGACATGACAACGTCCGAGAGCGGTGAATCCGAGGCCGCCGACGAGGGCGACGAGTCTTCGGAAGAGCGGTCGTTCGCCGTCGTTCTCGACTATCTCCCCCACGGACGCGCCGACGACGACCGACCGCAGTACAAGAAGTCGCCGGTCGCGTACGCCCTCGGAGAGTCGAACTTCACGCTGTACGAGTTGACGCTCAGCGACGACGCGGACGTGGGCATCGGCGACCGAGTCGTCCTCCACCCGACAGCGGACCGCGAACGCGTCCAGCGAATCAAGCGGGTCGGGTACGGCGACCTCTCGAACGCCGCGCACTCGGAACTCGAATACGTGGTCGAGGACATCGTGGACCGGGACCACCAGCGGTTCGTCGACTTCTACAACGACGCCCAGCCGATTACGCTCCGCCTCCACCAGTTGAACCTGCTCCCGGGAATCGGGAAGAAACTCCGGAACAACATCCTCGACGAGCGAAAGCGGGGCCCCTTCGA
>JBEPXT010000037.1:0-26774 GCA_041641795.1 Salinigranum sp. | reverse complement strand
CGGCCGTCTCGGGGTCCGGGCCGGCGCCGAAGTACAGGTCCTGCCCGGCTATTTTCATCGGCTCGACGAGGTCGAACTCCCGGAGCTTCGAGAGCACCTTCTCGTTGTTGTAGCCGAGGGGCGCGGCGCCGATGTGACAGGTGAAATCCAGCAGGACGTTCCCGTCCACGTCGGTGACGAACGGCCCGTCGGCCTCCGCGGTCACGTCCCAGACGAACTCGTGGGAGTATTCGCTCGGCGCCGCGTGCTCGGAGTGGAACGCGATCCACTCTGCGGCGTTGGGCCCGGGCAGCGCTGCTGTGTCGGGCTCGGCGGTGTCCCTATCCATACACAGCAATTGTTGATGCCGTACATTAAAACTTGTTATCAAACCGCCACGAAAACCGTACGACTCCGTCGACGTGAGCGACGCGAGACGGCGTCGGGCGGAGCGCCCGAAACCGGTCGGGTCCGACCTAGTCGTCGTCCTGGCCGGAGACCTTCACGGAGGTCTTCGGCTCACTTCTCGTGGACGGTCTCCCCCAGAGGTCCGTGTCGTCCTGGAGGAGCAACGTCCCGTAGTCCTGCTGGAACGACCGTATCAGTCCGAGGGTCGTGACCAGGCAGATTATCGCGAACGGCGCGCCCGTGATGATGGCCGCCGACTGGAGGGCCCGCACGCCGCCGACGACCATGAGGATGGACGCGACGGCGCCCTGGAGGACGGCCCAGAAGACGCGGTTGACGGCCGAGGGGTGCTTCTTGCCGCCGGTGGTCATCATCGAGACCGCCAGCGTCGAGGAGTCCGCCGACGTGACGAAGAACGTCGTCACGAGCACGAGGAAGGCGAACAGGAGGAGCGGTCCGACGATGGGGAGGTTGCCGAAGAGGACGTACCCCGACACCGCCTCGCCGTACTCCGAGACCGGCCCGAGGATGTTCGCCTCGTTGGTGTGCTGCATGAGCACGCCGCTTCCGCCGACGATGGCGAACCACGGGATGGTCGCCAGCGACGTCGCCCCGATACCCGCGAACGCCACCTCGCGGACGCTTCGTCCGCGCGAGATGCGGGCGATGAACAGCCCGGCGAACGGCGACCAGGCAAGCGGCCAGAGCCAGTAGAAGACGGTCCAGCCGTTGACCCACTTGCCCGTCTCGGTCGCCGTCGCCTGGGTGAACAGGCTCATCTCGAAGAAGTCGGCGACGAAGCCGCCGACGGCCTGGGTCCCGAGTTCGAGGATGCGGAACGTGGGGCCGAAGACGAGCGTCGCTCCCATCAGCAGCACGAACATGACCATGTTGAAGTTCGAGAGCCGCCGGATGCCTTTGTCGACGCCCAGCACGAGCGAGACGGTGAAGATGACCACCATCCCAGTGATGACGAGGATGGTTCCGATGTCGCCCAGCTGGATGCCCCACTGGAAGTTCAGGCCGGTGATGAACTGGCTCCCGATGAAGCCGAGCGACGTCGCCACGCCGCCGAGCGTCGCGAACACGGCGAGGATGTCGACGGTTTTCCCGAGCATCCCGTCGACGTTGTCCGCGCCGAGTATCGGCGTGAGGACCGCCGAGACGCGGAGCGGCGCGTCGTAGTTGTAGACGAAGTACCCGATTCCGAGGCCCATCACGGTGAAACAGGACCACTGGGTGACGCTCCAGTGGAAGATGGAGTACTGGACGGCGAGTGGCATCGCCGCCGCCGACTCCGCCTGTGCGCCGAACAGCGGCGGGACCGTGGAGTAGTGGAACAGCGCCTCCGCCGGACCCCAGAAGACGATTCCGGCCGCGAGGCCGGCCGAGTACATCATCGCGAAGTACGAGAGGTAACTGTACTCGGGGTCCTTGTCACCGAGTCGCAGATTCCCCCAGGGGCCGAATATCACGAACCCCAGGAACAGGACGAACCCGAGCATCGCCAGCAGGAAGAACCAGTTGAACGTGGCGAGAATCCACACGCGAATCCCGTCGACGAACTTGTAGGCCGCATCCGGATTGACGCTGAACGCGGCGACGAACAGGAGCGTGAGTATCGCGCCGAAGGCAAAGACGATCGGCTCGATCTCGTCGAAGAACTCGCTGATTGGCCCGTCAGCGGTGCTCATACTCGGACCCTCCGAGGGTTCCGTGGTTTCTGACCGTCATGCCCACCTCGTCGCCACCGTCGGCGACGTCGGTCTGAAGTCGATTCTCGAACTGTCCGGTACGACGACAGTCGTTTTTGGACGCTCTGAAACACGTCATGATTGTGCGTACGGTGAGCCCTCCCTGACACGTGGTGCCGTACGTCACGACAAGAGTCAACATCGCCAATAAAGTTTATGGCCGTTGACGAATCTTTCCAGGAACCCTGCAGCGACGCCACGGGACGCAGAGTTCCCGTTCTCCGGGGTCGGGCGTGGCCGGGAACGGGACCCGGAGAGATTCGAGGGCGAACGCGGCGCGGGAACCGTAGTACACACAAACTGTATAGCGAACCCCACAGTTCTCCGCGTCTGGACGTTCCTTCGCCCGAACGGGGCCCTCTTCGTAACTTTTAATCGGAATGGTAAACGAATTCTGTATATGGTCGACGACCCCGACGGAACCGACGGCGACCCCTCGCTCGCGTACGCTGCGGACCGTGGTCGCGGCATCCTCACGCCGAGCGACCGCGAGTTCCTCCTGGGTCGGAAGACGGACTACACCGAGCACTCGAAGAAGCAGAAGCGAAACCGGATTCGGCGGCGACTCCGGAACGCGCTGCTCGATTTCACCATCCTCTTCGAGGCTCTGGAGGACCGGGACCGGGAGACCGTCTTCAACCCCGACGCCGAGGACCGCGAGGCCTACACGCGCGGTATCACCGACCTGCTGGCGTTTCTCCACCTCGGGACGATGGGGTACCACACCCCGTTCAAGGACATGCTCGCCGAGGGCGTCAACAAGGCCGAGCAGGAACTCGCCGGATCGGACTACCGGATGGTGACCGTCGACTTCAACGTCGAACCGGTCGGTCGAATCGACGTCGACGCTGTCATCGACAAACTGGAGTTCGAGCACTTCGAGCAGCTCTCGGACGAGGAGCTACAGGCGTTCGTCAGACTCCTCGCCGAATCGGACGAGTTCTCCGCGGCGGACCTGCGCTCGGAGATGAAAGCACAGATGTCCGAGTTCGTCGAGCACGTCGACGCCGCGAACGAACAGCGAGAGCGCCGGGCCGACGAACTGAACGACTGACCGGGTGGACGCCGCGGGACACCCGCGGCCGGACTACCCGAGGTACGCGACTGCGTCCATCTCGACGCGCACGTCCCCCGGGAGCCGAGACACCTCGACGCACACTCGCGCCGGCGGGTCGCCGGCGAACTGCTGGCCGTAGGCCTCGTTGACCGCCTCGTAGTCGTCGAGGTCCGTGACGTACACCGTGACCTTCACCAGGTCGTCCAGGCCGTCGCCGCCCGCCTCCTCGACGACGGCGGCGAGGTTGTCACGTACCCGTTCGGTCTGGCCGGCGATGGATGCGTCGACGTGGTCGCCGGTCGCCGGGTCGACCGGACCGAACCCGGAGACGTACAGCGTCTCTCCGGTCCGGACCCCCTGGGAGTACGGGTTGTCGTTTCGTGGCGCGTCGTCGGTCGTGATTCGCTCGGATGGCATGGGTGGACGGCGGGGGCGGTCAGGGGCGCTGTTTCTCGGCCGTCACGGCCTCGATGCCGTCGACGATGACGTCGAGCGCCGTCTCGGCGAGTTCCCGCGTGAGGACGAGCGGCGGCAGCAGCCGGAGGATGTTGCCGTGCCGGCCGGCCTTCCAGACGAGCACGCCCCGTTCGAAGCAGTACTGTTGCAGGGTGTCGGCCGCGTCGTCGTCCGGTGCGCCCTCCGCGTCGACGAACTCGGCCCCCACGAAGAGGCCTCTCCCTCGCACGTCGGCGATTCGCGGGTTCCCGTCGGCGGCCTCCGAGAGGCGAGTCCGGATGTACTCGCCCAGTTCTCTGGCGTGGGCGAGCAACTCGTGTTCCTGGATGTACTCTATCGCCCGGGTCCCGGCGCGCATTCCGACGACGTGACCGCGGTACGTTCCGGCGTGGTCGCCGGAGTCCCAGGTGTCGAGGTCCTCGTGATAGACGGTCGCCGACAGCGGGAACCCGGTGCCGCCGAGGGCTTTCGCCGACGTCATCACGTCGGGGGTGACGTCGTACCACTCGCTGGCCCACCACTGTCCGGTCCGACCGAGGCCGCTCTGAATCTCGTCGAACACGAGGGGCACGTCGTGGTCGTCCGCGACGTCGCGGAGTCCCTTCAGGAACCCCTCCGGGGGGACGACCACGCCGCCCTCTCCCTGAATCGGTTCGACGAAGATTCCCGCGGGGTTCGAGAGGCCGCCGTAGGGGTCCTCGAAGATGGCCTGGACCTCTTCGAGGGCGTGGTCGACGGCGTCTTGTGGGCTCTTGTCCATCCCGACGGGGTTCGGATACGGCGCGTGGACCACGTCCGAGAGGAGCGGCGTGTAGTGGCCCTTGAACTTCTTGTTCCCGGTGAGGCTCATCGCACCGCTGGTCGCGCCGTGGTACGCCCCGCGGAACGCGACCAGGCCGGTGCCGTCCGTGTTGTACTTGGCCAGTTTTATCGACGCCTCGATGGCGTCGCTCCCCGTCGGGCCGCCGAAGACGACGCGATTGTTCCCCTGCAGGTTCCCCGGCGCAATCTCGTCGAGTTTCTCGATGAGTTCGAGGCGCGCCTCGGAGGGGAAATCCACCGTGTGGACGAACTTGTCGGTCTGTTCGTGGACGGCCTCCAGGACGTACGGGTTTCCGTGTCCGACGTTCATCACGCCGATTCCGGCGAACATGTCGATGAACGTGTTGCCGTCGACGTCCCGAACTGTCGCCCCGCTCCCGTCGTCGAACGCTATCGGGATGTCCTCGGGATACGCGACCGCACTGCTGTCGATGCGCCGCTGTTTTTCGAGGAGTCGTTTCGACTTCGGCCCGGGTACCGTCCCCACGTCCGGGGCGTCGTCGAAGTGCAACTCGTGAATCGGTGGGCCGGCAACCATACACACACCCATGTGGAACAGTGGTAAAAATTTTGTCCACGCTTGCTATTGAAGACGTACACAGTATCTGGTTGCGCTCGGGGTGCGTCACTCGCTACCGCCCGGACTCGATTGCGTCTCGTACATCGCCGTGACGCCCTCCTCGAAGCGCTCGACCGCCTCTCCGAGTAGTTCTAGCTGGGCGGCCTTCGTCTCCTCGTCGACTACGTACGCCGGGCCGCTCAGGTTCAGCGAACCGTACACCTCCCCCCGGGGCGATTTGACCACCTTCCCGATGGCCCAGAAGCCCTCGATTGCCTCCCCCCGGTTCTCGGCGAAGCCCTGTTCGCGGACGCGTTCCAGTTCGGCGAAGAACGCCGCTTCGGTGGTAATCGACTCGTCAGTCGCCGCCGGGAGTCCCCATCGGTCGATGATGTCCCGGACCCGGCTCTCGGGGTACTCGGCGACGATTGCTTTCCCCGAACACGTCGTGTGGACGTAGAACGGACTTCCTTCGATGAGGAACCGCGGCGAGTTCGCGAACTCCAGGTCGCCGTACAGCGAGACGATGCGTCCGTGTTCCTCGACGGCGAAGTCCGCCTCCATCGACGACTCCTGGCCGAGCCAGGAGACGACCTCCTTGGCGACCCGGTAGTACTCCTTGCGAATCCGGACGTAGTCGCCCACGTGCGAGAACTTCGCACCGAGGTGGTATCGGTTGTCGGTGTTCACGACGTAGCCGTACGCCGCGAGCGTCGAGAGATGGGTGTGGACCGTGCTCTTGGCGAGGCCCGTCGCGTCCGCCAGCTCGCTCATCGTCGCCCCGTCCCGTTCGAGGATCTGCTCGACGAGGTCGAGGGAGATGGCGGTCGTCTTGAGCACGCCGGCCGCGTCGGGTCTACCCATGAGGACCGGTCTCTCGTCCGAGAGGTTAAATGTGTACCTCCGTCACACGGAGGCAGTACCTCGCCCGCCGGCCGGATGCGTCGAGGCGCGACGCCGTCCGGGAGGTGGCCGTCTCGAACCCCGAGCCTCGGATTCGGGAAAGCCGAACGTTCATGGTCTCGGGGGCGACGCGACGACTGATATGGTACATATCTGCACTTTCTTTCGTGATAATTTTCGGCGACACTTCCTTCGGAGACCCGTTCTACTCCTCTGTTCTACAAAGAGATTCGGGTACCGGGAACGCACGTTTCGTGAAATGGTCGTACAGAGCCCCTGCGGCGGTTTTCGTCGTTCGTACCAACGTCTATGGTCGAGTGTTCCGGAGAGCCGAATCTTCTTATGCCACTGGTCTCCGGAATCGGCTCGGGAACGGACCGACCCGCGCCGACGAAACGAGACAGTGCTGGGTTTACACCCATATATGTGTAATGAACACCTGTCTCGAGCACCGGGGCTCTCTGGAAGGCGAACGGTCCGGATACGACTCGCGTCGGGCCGCCTCGGACAATCGGCCCCGCAAGATTGACGCTTACACAGTAATAACCAGAAAACGATGAAAAAACTTAGTATTATTATAAATTTGTATTTTTACCTTAACACCGAGCTGTATGTTTATCTACAATCGATATAACGATACAATAGACCGTAAACACTTCAATATTATTTAAATACAATTAAAATAGAGAGATTGTTTTACAACCAGTACTTGAATATCAAAGGAATTGTAGGTGGTCCCCGAGATGACCGTATCGAAACTCGGATTGTCGTACGGCGAACCGGCTCATAGTGGAGATAGCTCGGGAAGGTGGAGTGAATGGTTTCACTTAGTACGGACGGTTCCGATGTGACCCCGCCTTCCGGACGACGCGTCGCCGTCGCTACGGTTCGAGCGCTACGACTGGACGCGGGCGCCGCGGAAGTTTGCGGGCGCGTCGAAGTAACCGAGAACGGAATCCGCGCACCCGTCGACCGAAAAATCGGGGTTACCGCTTGATGCGGAACAGGTAGACCAGGAGCACGACGAGTGCGACCTGAATCACCTTGTCCACGACGCCGATAGTGAAGCTCGGCATGCCCTGCAGGTACCAGAGGACTATCTGGCCGGCGGTGAACGGTACGCCAATCGCGTAGAGCGCTCGGCGGTATACGTTCAGCAGCATGGCCAGGACGGCGCCGTAGAACACCAGGCCCGCGAACAGGAACGGGATGAACCCTTCCGTAACGTAGAGGTAGACGTGAACTGTGCCGGTGACGGTAGCCAGAGCGGCGACAGTCCAGTGCGCCCACGTCATCGAGTCGGTGCGGAACCCGAAGCCCGAGCGCCTGGAGGCGACGGTCGTTGCAGTGGTGGAACTCATAATGTATTCACCTACGCTATCGTCGTCATATGAGATATTAAACATATTCCTGTCAGCATAGACAATCCGGAATAACTGCCGAATTCGCGCTGTACATGGCGTGTCACGGGGAGGTTATCTCCTCGGCGAGCCATACTAGACAGCGAAATGAATATTTCTCGTCGACGGTATCTCGGCGGCGTCGCTACCCTCGCCGTCGCCGGACTGGCTGGCTGCATCGCCTCGGGCGAAGACCCCGACGGGACGACCTACGTCCCGAACGAACCGGATTACAAGGGCTGGTTCGACGGCGTCAGTAACTACCACGGAACGGTCGACGAACGGGGACAACCGCTCGTCACCGTCTCGGTCGGCGTCGAGGGCGATACCGGATACTACAAGTTCGGACCCGCCGCGGTCGCCGTCTCGCCCGGGACGACGGTCCGGTGGGCGTGGACGGGCATGGGCGGTACCCACGACGTGGTCTCCAGGAACGGCCTGTTCCACAGCGGTCCACTCGTCTCCGCGGCCGGGCACACGTTCTCGCACACTTTCGAGACGCCTGGCGTCTACTACTACATCTGCGAACCACACGCGATGTTGGGTATGAAAGGTGCCGTCTTCGTCACCCTGGAGTAATATCGGGGGTGCAATCGCGGGGTCGGGGTGAAATCGAAGGGGTCGCAATCGGGGCACCAGTAACGGGGACGCGAAGAGTCCACCGGACGTGACGAGTCCAATAGACGAATGCGACACGACCGGACGTTCCGAACCGGAACGCGGTAAAGAATCACAGAGCAGAGAAGCGTGTTCCCCCGGCGGACGACTCCCCGCGACCGAGGCGACTCCCGCTCAGCGAACCTACAAATTCGGGAACGACGCGTTGCCGGTGGACGCCGGGCGCTCCTCCAGCGAATCGACGAGGTCCACGACCTCCTGGAGAACCTTCCGCTGACTTCGTCGAAGGTTCTTCGAAGCCCCGTTCTTCGAGATGTCGAAGTCGCCCGCCAGATCACCGAGGTTGGCCCCGCGCGGCGAATTGAAGTACCCCTGGCTCACCGCCGCCTCCAGCGTCCGGGCCTCCGTCTCCGTCAGGTCGCGGAGTCTCGCCACGAGGTCGCGGAGCGGTTCCATGTTCCTCGTGATGTCGTAGTAGTCCGCCAGGTCGATGGTGGACTGGGACTCGACGTTGAAGTCGTTCTCGCGCTCCAGCTCCGCGAGGGCGTTGTCGACGTCCTCCGCGCGGTCGAACCCGACGTTCCAGAGTTCGCTCCCGTCGTTGATGACGAACGGGCCGACGACGTACCCGCCGTTGTCGAGGATAGTCCGCATCGCGTTGGTCTCGTCGATGCACGACCGGACCTCGGCGACGGTGCCCTTCCGGGAGAGCAGGTCCACCTCTCGCAGGTGGTCCGACTCCTGCAGGCGGCGCAGCCCCCGGTCGAGCGCCTCCTCGTGCTCGCTCGCCGCCACCATCCGCGACTCCAGGGACCGCTGGTCGTGCTTGAAGTCCCAGTGGGTCGCGTAGAAGGTCACGTCGTGCTCGAATGTCGTCTCGATGTACGGGCAGTCGTACTGAATCATATCGAGCTGGAGCGACTTCATATGTAAACCCATTCTTGGGTGTATCATAAATTATCATGGGTTTACATCTGAACGCGGCCGCGGCGGCGGAGGGTCTTCCCGTAGACGAACGTTTCCAAATTTGAACAATAACTCGGTATCTTCACGCGTGGCGTCCGAAAACCCGCCCCAGACTGGACGAACCGAATCCTTCATAAAAGTGGATTATATATGAACCCTCCGTTATTCTCGGGTCCACGTCGACTATTCTCGTGGGATGACTGATTCCCAATCCAGTCCTGAGGGGAGCATCGAACCGCCGGAGATCACGTCGGAGGACATCATGCGGGTACCGGATCCGCATTTCGCGCCCGAGAACGTCGCTATCGTCACGGGGGCGGCATCCGGAATCGGGCGGGCGACGGCCATCGTCCTCGCGGCGAACGGCCTCACGACCGTCGCGACAGACGTCGACGAGGACGGCCTGCAGGAGACGGTCCAGAAGGCCGAGGACCTGGGCGTCGAGGGGTCGGTGTCCTCGGTTCCCGGGGACCTGACCGTCGACGAGGACATCGAAGCCGTCGTCGACGAGGCGGCGGACCTCGGTCAACTTCGCTACGTGACCAACATCGCCGGCCTCCAGCACATCTCGCCGGTCGAGAAGTTCCCGATGGACAAGTGGGACGTCATGTACCGGGTGATGCTGCGAGCCCCGATGTACATGTCGAAACTCGCACTCCCGTACGTCGAAGAGTCCGACGACGGCGTCGGCGTCATCGGGAACATGGCCTCCGTACACGGCCACTACGTCACGCGCGACAAGGCGGCGTACAACAGCATGAAGTTTGGCCTCCGGGGGCTCACGCAGTCCATCGCCGCCGAGAGCGACGGGAACACCCGCGCGTTCTCCGTGAGTACGGGCTACGTGAAGACGCCGCTGGTGCTCAACCAGATTGCGGACACGGCACGCGAACGCGGCATCTCCGAGCGCGAGGTGGTCGAGAACGTGATGCTCGGTCAGGCCCGCATCAAGGAGATGATGGAACCGGTCGAGGTGGGCAACCTGTTCGCCTTCGGCTTCTCCGAGCACGCGCGGCTCCTCAACGGCGGGGACCTGCTCTGGGACGGCGGCTACGTGAAGACCTACGAGTAACAGACAGCTGATACGCACCAATGCACACGACAATCGACATCATAGGGAGAAACCCATGCTAGATGGACACGTCGACATCGACGGACTGACGACGCCGCTGATGCTGACCAGCGGCGTCCTCTGGGCGGCCGTACTCGCCCTCGGACTGGCGGGATACTGGTTCGTGGCGCTGCTCCTCTCGGTGTTCCTCTTTCACCCCTGGTTCATCATCGGAGCCAGCCACGACGGCAAGATATCCAAGAAGCTCCTGGTGTACCCGCTGGGAGCGTGGACGGTACTGGAGCTCGCCGCCTTCGTCCTCACCGAGTACTACGCCACCCAGTTCGCCGGACAGGCCCCCGAGTTCCTCGTCAGCGGGCTCCACCCGTCGTTCGCGGCGGCCTACTGGCTCTACTGGATCGGCGGGTTCGTCACCGTCACGCTGGCCTACGGCGTCTTCTTCCGGAGCGAGTTCCTTCCGGAGGGCGAGTGGGACCGGTTCCTCGCGGAACTCGACGAGATTGAGACCGACGAACCCGTCACCGAGAAGCCGGGCACCGAGAGCGACACGGGGGTGACCGCCTGATGGCCGAGTTGCTGGTCACGGGCTTCGTCGTCCTGTTCGTCCTGTCGGTGTTCGGGGTCGGCCTCTACAGCAAGCGCCTCATCAGTTCGTCCGACGAGTTCTACGGCGCGACGAAGCTCTTCGGCGCCGCGGTCATCACGCTGGCGAGCATGTCGGGCATCATGAGCGCCTTCGGATTCATCGGCGGTCCGGGCCTCGTCTACAAGCTCGGGACGTCGTCGCTCTGGATGACGTTCGCCGCGGGCCTCGGGTTCGCCATGGCCTACTGGATCATCGGCAAGCGGGTGCGCGGGATGGCAGACGCGGCCGACATCGGGACGCTCGGCGACATCGCCGACGAGCGGTTCGACAGCGGCGCCATCCGCGGGATGCTCGCGCTGGTCATCTTCCTGGCGACCATCTCGTACCTCGCGTCGCAGGTGAGCGGCGGCGGGTACGTCCTCGCCGAACTGCTGGGCGTCAACCAGGCAGTCGCTGTCTGGCTCGTGTTCGGGCTGATGATCATCTACGTGGCCGTCGGCGGGATGGCCTCGGCACAGCTCGCGGGCGCCTACACCGGCGCGGTCATGATGATCGGCGTCGTGGGCGTCATCTTCGGGTTCTTCCAGGTCGCCGGCGGCATGGAGCAGATGACGACCACCGTCGCCACGGCGGGCGAAGTGTCCACCGGCGACGTCGCCAAGGCGTTCACGCCCAGGCTCCTCGACGGCTGGGGACTCGCCCGCGACGGCGCCCCGGGCCTGTTGCTCATCTGGCCCATCGTCTTCTCCATCGGCGTCATGGGACAGCCCCAGGTGCTCCAGCGCATGTTCTCCATCGACAAGCCCACCGGGCTCCGGACCGTCGGCCTGGTCAGCGGCGTCACCTACGCCGTCGGGAGCCTGCTGTGGATGCTCATCGGGTTCGTCGCGCTGTACATGGTCGCGTCCGGCGACGTGGCCGCGTTCGCGAACCCGGACCTGGCCGCGTTCAAGTTCGTCAACCGCCTGCACATCGTCCTGCAGATGATCATCTACGGCGGCCTCGTCGCGGCCATCATGTCGACGGCGGCGTTCTTCATGTCGCTGGCCTCCGGCGCCATCGCGCGGGACCTCCCCCGCGCGATGGGGATGGACCTCAGCGACCGGCGCGAGACGTGGCTCGGCCGCGTGACCGTCGTGGCCGTCGGCGTCTTCGCCGTCATCTTCGGCCTCTACGGCGGCCACCTCGTCGCCATCCTCGGCACCTTCGGGTGGGGGACGTACGTCAGCGGGACCATCCCCGCCGTCGTCATCGGCCTCCTCTGGAAGGGCGCCAGCCGCGAAGGCGTGACGGCCGGTCTGGCCACGTCGCTCGTGTTGAACGTGGTGCTGCTGGCGTACACGCAGATGGGCTTCTCGTTCCCCATCGGCATCGACTTCTACTTCGTCGTCATCGCGGTGGCCGTATCGGTGACCATCTTCGTGTCGTACTTCACGAACGGCGCGAGTGGCGAGAACGTCCCGGAGAACATCAAACCGGTGTTCAACCTGTAGGAGGTGACAGGACATGTTATGGCTCATCGGATTCGTGGCCATGCTGGTCGCGAACCTGATCGTCCTGTTCAGTAAGATCTGACCGCCTGTTCGACCCTCGACCGCGTCGAGGGTCGTCACGGCGCGTTCCGGCGCGCCGACGTCACCGTCACTCGGTTTTCGTCTGCCCCGCCTCGGGTCGGACCGTTCTGACCCCGCACCGACACAGGACCCCGGATTCTGCACTCGCGTCCCACCGTCTCCACCCGCCTCGATAGCCACGCGTCTCACGTCAGGGCTGTCCTCGTTGTGGCAACCACGACTCGCGCGTCGGCGGGAGCTGTCTGGTCAGAATCCGCGTTGGATTACATGTGAACCCGCCGTTATTCGCAGATACGGAGTCCTACATGATAGTATGGCACAGGTAGTAGTCGCTGGTGCCAGTTCGACTGCATTCGGTGAGTACCCCGACAGAACAGGTCGGGAACTGTTCGCCGAAGCGAGTACGTCGGCGCTGGACGCTGCCGGAGTTCCGCGAGAGGACGTCGACTCCCTGTACTTCGGGAACTACATGGGAGAGATTGCCGAACGGCAGGGTCATCAGGGTCCCCTGATGGCGGACGTCGCGGGATTTCCGAACGTCGAGGCGACGCGCATCGAGAGCGCGTGCGCCTCGGGCGGGTATGCCGTCGCGGAGGGCATCACCGCTATTCGCAGCGGAGAAGCGGACGTCGTTCTGGTCGGCGGGATGGAGCGGATGAACAACCTCGAAACCCCCGACACGATGGACGGGTTAGCGAGGGCGGCAGACGAACTGTACGAGGTCAGGGCGGGTATCACGTTCCCGGGGGCGTACGCGCTGATGGCCAACGCCTATCTGGACCAGTACGGGGGGACGCGCGAGGACCTGGCAGCCATCGCGGTAAAGAACCACGAGAACGCGGCCACGAACCCGAAGGCCCAGTTCCAGTTCGAGATTAGCGAGAAGAAGGTGCTCGACGCGCCGATGGTCGCCGAACCGCTGGGGCTGTACGACGCCTGCCCCATCACCGACGGCGCGAGCGCCGTCGTCATGGCGTCCGAGGAGTACGCGGCGGCCAACGACCTCGACGTCGACGTGGCCATCACCGGGTCCGGTCGCGGGACGGCCGGACTCTCGCTCCAGGACCGCGAGGCGGTCGCTCGGACGGAGGCCGCGGCGGAGGCGGCGGAGGCGGCGTACGAGCAGGCGGGAATCACCCCCGAGGACGTCGACGCCGTCGAACTCCACGACTGTTTCACCATCGCGGAGGTCCTGGCCCTGGAGTCGCTCGGCCTGTACGAGTACGGCGAGGCAATCTCGGCCGCCCGAAAGGGCGAGACCACCGCGGACGGCGACCTGCCGGTGAACCTCTCGGGCGGCCTGAAGGCGAAAGGCCACCCCGTCGGGGCGACCGGCGTCAGCCAGGTGGTCGAGATGACCCACCTCCTCGACGGGAGTCACCCCAACGCGGGGGCGATTCCGGAGGCGACGACCGGCCTCACGCACAACGCCGGCGGGACGGTCGCGTCCGTGGCTGTTCACGTCCTGGAGGTGATAGCATGAGCGACGACGAACCGGTTCGCGACGGCGCGTACGACGACCTCCTCGACGCAATCGAGGACGGCGAGGGCTACTACCTCGAAGGGCCGGAGGGTCACGGGTGGCTCCCGCCGCGGCTGGTCGACCCCGTGACCGGGTCGACCGACCTGACGGAGCGACCTCTCCCGGAGACGGGCGACGTCGAGACGTACACGGTCATCCACGCGCCGCTGCCGTCGTTCTCCGAGGAGGCGCCCTACGTCATCGCGCTCGTGGATTTCGGACCGGTCACGCTGACCGGCCAGGTCCGCGGCGTCCCGCCGGAGGACGTCAGCATGGGGATGCCAGTCGAACCGACCATCGAGACGTCGGAGACGACCGGCGACCGACTGATAGGATTCCGACCGACCACCGAGGAGCGGTAAGTTACCAATGAACGTAATCGACCAGGGAGACGGCGAACTCGTCGGCTGGGAGCACCCGGACGACGCTCGACAGTGGAATCGCGAGCAGAAATCGCGCTCGTTCGAGGACAAGCGCATGACGGCCGCCGAAGCGGTCGACCGGTACGTCGACGACGGCGACCTCGTCGCCAGCGGCGGCTTCGGGCACGTGCGCATCTCGACGCCCGTCCTCCACGAGATAATCCGGCAGGACGTGACCGACCTGACGTTCTCGGGGAAGACGGCCGTCTTCGACCTCGACTTGCTCATCGCGACGGGCAACGTCTCGGCTGTGGAGGCCGCCTACTCGTTCGCCCACGAGACGCGGGGCCTCGCGCCGGCCAGTCGCCGCAAGATAGAGGGCGGCGAGGTTGACGTCGTCGCGGAGGCGAGCAACGCGACGCTCCAGTGGCGGTTCATGGCCGCCAAGATGGGTCTGCCGTTCATGCCGTCCCGGATTCTCGGCGGCACCGACACGTTCGAGAAGAGTTCCGCACGGGTGGTCGAAGACCCCTGGAGCGGCGAGAAAGTCACGCTCGTCCCGGCCTGTTATCCGGACGCGGCGTTCATCCACGTCTCGAAGGCCGACAAGTACGGAAACGCGGTCATCGACGGAATCAGCGTCGAGGACCCCGAACTGGCCGGCGCGGCCAAGCGACTGATACTCACGGCCGAGGAGATAGTCGACGCCGACGAGATACGGTCGAACCCCAAGGCGACGGAGATACCGTACTTCTTCGCGGACGCCGTCGTCGAGGCGCCCTTCGGGAGCCACCCGGGGGAGATGCCCTACCAGTACTACTTCGACGAGGAGCATCTCGCCGAGTGGCTGGAGCTCTCCCAGACCGAGGAGGGCGTCCAGGAGTACGTCGAGACGTACATCGAGGGAACCGGCGACTACGAGGAGTACCTCGACGTCGTCGGGGGCGAGGAGAAGTTCGCCCTGCTCGAGGAGATAGAGAACTACGAGACCCCGGCGGAGTACCCCTGGGCCTGAGGTGACCACAGATGTCAGACAACTACAACTCCACGGAACTGCTCACCACCGTCGCGTCGAAGATACTGGAGGACAACAGCACCGTCATGGTCGGCACGGGCATGCCAATGCTCGCTGCGATGCTGGCCCAGCGAACGCACGCCCCGGACGCCACGCTCATCTACGAGGCGGGCGGCATCGGCGCGGACGCACCCGCGCTCCCCGTCTCGGTCGGCGACGAGCGAACGTTCCACCGGAGCGTGCAGGCCGCCGGGATGAACGACGTGATGTCGTACATGCAGGCGGGGTACGTCGACTACGGGTTCCTCGGCGGGGCGCAGATAGACCGGTACGGGAACCTGAATTCGACGGTCATCGGCGACTGGGAGCGACCTGCGGTCCGGTTCCCGGGCAGCGGCGGCGCGAACGACATCGGGTCGCTCGCCCACGAGACCATCATCACGATTCGCCAGGACGAGAACAGCTTCGTCGAGGACCTCGACTTCCGAACCACGCCGGGCTACCTCGACGGTCCGGGGTCGCGGACGGAGGCGGGACTCACGGCGAACTCGGGACCGATTCGGGTCATCACCCAGTACGGCGTCTACGGGTTCGACGACGAGACCCGCGAGATGGAACTGGAGATGCTGCACCCGGGCGTCGACGAGAACGCGGTCAACGAGAACAGCTCCTTCGAGATTCACGTCGGCGACTACGAGCGGAGTCCGGAGCCGACCGAGGAGGAACTCGGGTTGCTCCGGGAGGAGATCGACCCGCGGGGGATAATTCGGTGACTGCCGGCCGCGGGCCTCGTCGACGTGCCCGCGCCCGGCTGTCGAACTGACCCCCGGTCGTATCGGGTGCCGGCCCGGCGTCGGATGCACCTCCGTGACCCAGCCCACCCCAGCCAGCTAGTGCCACTCGTCCGGCGCCGGAGCCGCCCGGTGCCCGACCACGATTGGTCGACCGTCGCGCGGACGCGGTGAACCGCCCGCGTCCTGACCGACGTTTCCTCTCGACCCGACGCCCGAGCGCCTGCTGTGGGCGGCCGGCGGGTAGTCCACGGACTCGCAGGACGGCACCCGTTCGCCGCACGAACCGGGCCGCGGGACGTCCCTGCGGGTTCGTGTGCCGTCTGTGCTTGTTCGTCTGCAGACCGCAGCAGGTCGCTGCGTGACGGTGGCCCCGGTCTCGCGGCGGCCCCAACGTTACAGCGAGGCTACAGCTCTGCAAGCACGTCCCTCATATCCCCTGGTACACTACCACTGGCGATGCCAACCCTGCCGCTGGACGACGGAACGCTCTGGTACGATACTTTCGGCGAGGGACAACCGCTCGTGTTCGTTCACGGCGGCTGGTTGAACAGCGACATGTGGGCGCCGCAGGTCGACCGGTACGCGTCGGAGTACCGGGTCGTCACCCTCGACCTGCGGGGACACGGCCAGACGGGGGCCACCGACCGTCGGCGGTACTCCGTCGAACTGTTCGCCGACGACCTGGAGCGCCTGCTCGACCACCTCGACGCCGACCGGCCGATACTCTGTGGGCTCTCGCTGGGGTCGATGGTCGTCCAGGAGTACCTCGACCGGCACCCCGACGCTGCGGCCGGGGCGATACTCGCGGGTCCCATCCGGTCGATGCCCCCGGTGGACCTCCCGTCCGCGATGGAACCGATGGTCTCTCCGTTCCCGGCGCTCGGCACGTCGCTCGCGTTCGCCGGCCCGAAGGCGACGTTCCGCTCGATGCTCGCCGCCATCCGCGCGTCGACGAGCGGACCGTGGCTGACGGTGGACGACTCCGTTCGCGCCGAGTCGATGGACGCCGTCGACGGTATCTCCAGCGGCGAGTTCAGGAAAATCTTCGGCGCGCTCTACGAGTTCGACCCGCCGACGCTGTCGGGGCTCACGACGCCGACGCTCGTCCTCCACGGCGACCGGGAGGCGGCCTTGGTCAAGCGCCAGGGGGAACGACTCGCGGAGTCCATCGAGGACGGAACGCTGACGGAGATACCCGAGGCCGGCCACCTCGTCAATCGGGACAATCCCGGCGCGTTCAACGCAGCCTGTAGCGAATTTCTGGCGTCGCTCACCGTGCCGGCGACGTAGCGCCTCGTCGCGCACGTTCTGTCCGGTTCCGAAACTGATGCGTCGTTCCGGTGAGTTCCGAGAGCGCCTCGCCGTTCCGTACTGTACGCGAAAAATCTACTCGCTCTCGCGGAGCTACGTCTCCATCGCATCGACGATTCGCCTGGCGAGGTCCCTCGCCGCGTCTTCGTCGTCCACCGCGTCCAGCGGAATCAGGACGCTCTCGACGAGCCAGGTGTCGGTTCCCATCCGACCTTCTCTGACGTCCGTTCCTTCCACGCCGATAGACCGGGGGGTTTCGGACTCCGAGAGAGGGGTCCGGAACTCGGAGAACAGCTCCTTCGACCGGACCTGGACGTGGTAGTAGTGGTCGGACGACTGGACCGCTTCGATGTCCGGAGGGTTCTGTGACATCCTACCTTCGCGTAGCACCTCCTCCCTCAAACAGAGTCTCCCGGCCCACGCAAGTCTCCGACGGAGAACGGACGGTACGGGCCTTGACGCGTCGACTGACGCCGACTTCGTCGACCCAGGCCGGCACTGGCTCCCCATATCGACGATTTTCGAACGACTGAAAGCCTGTTCGCCGTATTCGCCCCGATTGTGACAATATAGCACATAGAAACTGGCGGTCGACCGCATCTCTGTCGGAATTACATAAACATATATGCAAAACCGTGAACTGTAAATGGGTTCAATACCAAAGTTCCACGTATGAGCACCGCGATTCGGGTGGAAATCCACGCTCAATCGGTGCAGGGGGCCTGTCCAGTTGCGGACGTCGCGGAGGAGGGCGGCGCGGTGTCGATGGTTTCGTGGAGTCCGAAAAACGGAGGGGACACCGTCGTCGAGGAGTTCACGGTCAGCGGACTCGGGTCGTCGGTCGACCGGTCGGAGCTAGAGGCGATGTTCGAGAGTCCGTCGCAGGCGCGCTACCGGTTCTCGCGGACGCACGAGGGCTGTGTCTGTAGCTCCATCGAGGAGGAGGGCTCGCCGATAGAGACGGTGCGCCCCGAGAACGGGGGACTGTCGCTCTCGTTTTACGTGTCGGACCTGGAGGAGCTGAGTCGCATACTCTCCAAACTCCGCGACACGTTCTCGGGCATCGAACTGCGACGCCTCCAGCAGACGGACTCCATCGCGGAGGAAGAACCCATCTGGCTGGACTGCTCTCGCCTGACCGACCGTCAGCGAGAGGTGCTGCAGACGGCCTACGAGATGGGCTATTTCGACTATCCGCGACGGGCGAACGCCTGCGAGGTGTCGGACGCGCTGGGCATCGTCCCCTCGACGTTCAGCGAACACATCGCCACCGCCCAGAAGAAGATTCTCGCGGACGTCTTCCTCGAGGACCCGCGAGAGTGCTAGGCTCGCGCCCCGGTCCCCCGTCGCCGCGATTGGGAACTTATAACAAAGCCCTCTCGCAATACCCCGCCATGGAGGACCTCGATCTCGCGCCCCCGCCGGAGCCTGCGGCGGCCAAGCGCCGAATCCAGTCCAGATTCAGTCAGGAGATCGAACGCAACCAGCAACCGGCCGCCCACCCGAAGGCGTCGAACCGGATGGAGTACTCGACGGGGTTCCGGAGCGCGGTCGTCGAGGCGGTCACCGACGCACTCTGGGACGAGTGGCAGGCGGACCTGGAGGCGGCCGACCTCTCGCGCGCGGAACTAGCGGAACTCGTCGCGCTGTCGACGTACGTCGCCCTCTCCTGGGCGCACGGCGACATGGAGTGGGAGTACCTGCTGGAGGACGTCGGCGTGAAACTCGAGAACGCCGAGGCGTTCCTGGAGTGACGCCGGGAGTGCCGGTGGCCGACCCGGGCGGACGAACGACGAGAGACGGATGACGGGGCGGCGCCGGGCACTCCGTCCAGACACGACCCGAGAGGCGCGCCAGTGGCCCGACTCCAGGAGCGCTCTCTCCCTCTGACACACTGATGTTCGGCACTCTCTTGCTGTACGCGGCGCTCGCGACGGGAGGGAGCGCCGCCGCGGCGCTCACGTACGCCGTCGCCGCCGACCGGCACGTTCGCCTCGGGCAGTCGCTGTCCGTTCTCACCGCCGGTCTGCTCGCGCTGGCCCTCGGCCTGCTCGGCTTCCAGTTCGCCACGACGGCGTACGCGAACGGCTACGTCTGGGCCCACACGGTGGATTCGCTCCCGATTCAGTACCGCCTCGCCGGCGTCTTCGCCGGCGTGGAGGGGGCGCTCCTCCTCTGGGGAACGCTCGTCGCCGCGGCGACGGCCCGAATCGTCCGCACGACCGCACCGGACAGGGCGACCAGACCGGTCGCCGCCGTCGCCGCCGGCCTCACCGCGTACTTCACCGTTCTCGTGGTCGCCCACTCGCCGTTTTTCCCCCTCGAACTGACGGCGGCGACTCGCATCGTCGGCCCCCGGGGCCTCAATCCGCTCCTGGTCAACCCGTACATGGGGATTCACCCCCCGCTCACCTTCGTCGGGTACGCGGCGACGCTCCTCCCGTTCTCGCTCGGCGTGGTCGACCTGACCCGACGAATCCGGGGCGCGAGCGGCCTGTTCGAGGCACGCGTCGGCTACGCGGCCACCTGGCTCCGCGTGTCGTGGGTGTTTCTCACGGCGGCTATCGCGCTCGGGGCCCTCTGGTCGTACTACACGCTGGGGTGGGGCGGTCTGTGGGCGTGGGACCCGGTCCAGACGGCCAGCCTCGTCGCGTGGGTGTTCGTCACCGCGGCGGTGCACGCCCTCGCCGAGTTTCGCAAGACCGGTTCGAATCGCCTCCTGGCGGTGTCCCTCGCGACGCTCGCGTTTCCGGTCGTGGTGTTCGTCCGCCTCGTCACGCAGAGCGGTCTCTTCACGTCCGTCCACTCGTTCGGGGTCGAGTTCGACCCGCTGCTGGTCGTCCTCGCGGCCGCCACGTTCGGACTCGCGCTGGGGCTCCCGCTGGTTCGCGCAGTGCAGTCGTCCGGTGCCGCCGGCAGCGACGACCCGACGACGCTCACCTACGCGGTGGTGCTGTTGCTGGCGCTCGCGGCAGTGTACGCGTGGGGCGTGGTCTTCCCCGTCGCGCTCTCGACGCTCTCGAACGTGGAGACGGCCGTCGGCGTCGGCTTTTTCAACCTCTGGTCGTACCCGTTCGTCGTCGTCACTCTGCTCCTGCTGGGATTCTCCAGCCACCGCCGCCGCGTCGGCGAGTCCGCGGTGTATCCGCTGGCGGGTGTGGTCGCTCTCACCGCCGTCGCCGCGCTCGTTCCGCTTCCGGCCTGGCGCTTCCAGTTCGCCGAGCCAGGGTTCCTCTACGGCCTCCTCGGGGGCCTGAGCGTGCTCTCGCTCGTCCCGCCGGCGGTGTACGCCGTGGCCGCGGGACTCCTCCGGTTTACCTCCCGCGCTTCCGGCGGGACGGACGACCGAACGCTGCCGGCTCTGGGGACGCTCCTCGTCCACGTCGGCGTCGCGGTGCTCGTGGTGTCGGTCCCAGTCTCGTACGTCGCCGCGGCGCCGGCCGAAACGGTCGGACCGGCGCTGGTCGACGAATCGGGGGTGACGGACGACGGGTCGCCGTACACGATGACCGTCCACGAGGTGCGCGCGACAGCCCGGCCCTCGAACGTCTCGTTCACGCCGTCGGAGCGGCGAATTCTCCGCGCGCAGGTCGCCGAAATCGGGTACCCCGCGTCGGCCGTGCCACCGAACGCGACCGGGAACGCCGTCGTCTGGGGCGAGGTTGCCGCCGTGAACGCGACCCCCTCGCGCGTCACGTACCGCCTGCAGAACGCCTCGCTCGTCGTGTCCGTCGCCCGGGCGAACGACTCCGCGTCCGGGGACACGCTCCGTGTCGGCGACACGCTGTACGCCCAGGGGACGCTCCGGAATCGCGCCGGGCGGGTCCTGGAGACCGACGAGCGCTTCGTCGGCACCACGCCGACCGAGGCGGTGGTGCTCGACGAACGAGCGACGGTCACCCGGGCCAGGATAACGGTCCGTCGGGAGGGGTCCCCCGTCGCGCGTGGCTGGGTCGGCATCCGGTCGTCCGCGACCGGGGGCCGCGTCGACACGCTAGTCCGGAACCGGCTGACCTACGACGCGTACGTCGTCCCCCAGCAGATTGCTCCGTTCCGGGACAGCTACGTCACCGTCGTGTCCATCAGACGCATCCCCGGGATGAACGGCGTCCGCCTGGGCATCGCGCTGCTCTTGCTCGGCGGCGTCCTCCGGTTCTACCGGGACCCGCCGGTCGGCGGAGCGCGCGACTGAGCGTCGCGTCGTCTCTCTCGCGTGGACAGCCGCCGAAAAAATCGAAATCCGTCGTTCGCAATTCGACCGTGGACGGCTTACGCCTCGGCTTCCTGCAACGCCTCCATCATGTACTGCAGCATCGCCGGTTCCTGCTCGAGGACGTCGGCTGTCATCAGCGCGAGCGCCTCGTAGAAGTCCGAGTCGGTTCGCTCGACGACGTCGGCACACAGCTGCGGTGCCCACTTCAGGAGGTGCTTCTCTACGAACTCCTTCTGGAGGTTCAAGTAGCGACGGGCGTACTCTATCTCGCCCGTGTCGAGGCTCTGGTGAGCCTGACAGGCGAGGTACCGGAGGAACGCCAGTTCGTTGCCGACGTGGTCCTCGGGTTCGGGATGCTCCGTCGCCTTCTCGAAGCCCAGTTCCTCCATGATGGCTTTCACCTCCATCGTCCGCTCCTGGTAGAGTCCGTCGCCGTCGCCGAGGTAGAACGCCTCGTAGGGGTTCACCTGCTTCGGCCCGGACACCAGGAACAGCGAGGCGTACTCCGCGGCCAGGTCCTCGACCAGGTCCTCGCGCTCGGCCGGGTCGCTGTCCCGGAGTTCTTCGCCGAACGCCTCCAGCAACTCGACGCCCGCGAGGCGGACCGGTTCCTCCTCGCCGGCGGCTTCCAGCGCTTCGTCCGGGACGAACTCGAGGCCGTCCCGGCCTGCCCGCTCCGCGAACCGCGCTAAGTCAGATTCGTCCAGTTCCTCCAGGAACGCGTCGCTGAGAAAGGTATACAGGTCCGCTCGCAACTCGTTCATCTGCGTGACGTGTGCTGTCATTTCGATAGATCCTCGCCTTCGGAGTGGCAGCCCTCGCGGTACGGGTCGATATCCAGCTTTATCGTCGCGAACTTCGCGAGTTCCGTCCCGTCGACGGTGGTTTCCACGGCGATGCTCGTCTGCTCGGACGGCGGCATCTGGCTGAAGTCTTCGGCTTCGTCGGGCTGGATGTAGTACCACTTCACCGACGCCGTGCCGTCGCTATCCGTCTCGATTTCCGTTCCGGGGTCGAATTCGCCCGCCGCCCCGATGGACGTCAGTTGCAGCGTCGTTCCCTCCACGGGGGACCCGTCTGCGTGCTTGACCGTAACTGTGAGGGTCGCCGACTCCTCGTCGGCCACGCCGCCCGAGGGTTGGCTCGTCTCGACCAGCATCATCGCACCCCCGTCAGACTCGTCGTCCGTACCGGTCTCGCCGTCGCCCGCGGTCGTCTCCCCGGAGCCGGTCCCGTCACCGTCCCCGGTTCCCGAACCGCCGTCGGTCGGCGCGGCGGTGTTCGGAACCGCCGGGTCCATCGTGGTCGTGTTCACCGTCTGGGCGAGCGTGACGCCCATCGCAGCGGCGCTGACGACCGCAATCGCGACCACCGATATTCCGATTAGTAGGTGTCGTCGTTCCATAGTTGCTGCGGGGAGTCGGAGCGGCTACTCCTCGATGATGACGGCGGGTTTCACCTTGGAGACGGCGTCCGCGCCGTACAGTTGCTTCAGCAGGTCCTGGGACGCCTCGGGGTGTTTCTCCCGGAGCGCCTCTATCTCGCCGAACTCGATGGCCTCGGTCGGACAGACCTCAACGCAGGCAGGCTTGTCCTCCTTGTCGAAGCAGCCGGTGCACTTCTGTGGCAGGCCGGCGGCCTTGCCGTCGGGGTAGCCCGAGGAGGCGGGCATCTCGTCGTCGGAGACCTGGATGCGGTCGAACGGGCAGGCGTCGACGACGGCCTGCGCGTCGCCCGCCGAGAGGTTCGACTGCTCGACGAAGACGAGGCCGTCGTCCTCGCGCTTGTAGACGCCGTTTTCGGGGGCGGCCTCGACGCAGGCGGGGTTCTCGCAGTGGAAGCACGGAACCGGCAGCGTCGTCAGGGTGAGGTCGCCGGACTTGCCGTTCTCCTTCGCGAGGACGTCCATCCACTTGACGTCGGTCGCCTCGACGGTCCACTCCTTGGGTCGGATGTCGTTCCAGTCGCTGCACGCGATTTCACACGCGTTGCAGTTGGTGCAGTTCTTCGCGTTGATGTAGAATCCCATCTGTGCCATGGTCACTCACCTCCGTACTTCTCGACGTCACCAAGGCACGTCTTGGCGGCCGTCCCCTGGGCGAGGCTCGACGTGTGGTTGTCCTGGGTTATCGCGTTGACGTTGCCGTTCACCGAGAACAGCGACCCGGCCTTTCCGGGCGTCTCCTGCTCCCACCACGACCCGTAGGAGAGGGCGATGACGCTCGGGCGGATGCGCTCGGTGACGAACGCGCCGGCGAGCGTTTCGCCCCGGTCGTTGAACACCCGGACGACGTCGCCGTCCTCGATGCCGCGCTTCTTGGCGTCGACGGGGTTGATCCACATCGGTTCCTTCCCGTTGACCTTCGACCACTTGCGGACGAACGACGCGTTGTCGAACTGGGAGTGCAGGCGGTGCTTGACGTGCGGGCTCATCACGTGCAGCGGGTACTTCTTGGCCTTCGGACTCCCCAGGTACTCGTCGTTCGGCATGTACGTGGGAGTCGGCGGGCAGTCCTCGTAGCCGTACCCGTCGAGCGTCTCGGAGTAGATTTCGATCTTCCCGGACGGCGTGCCGAGGGGGTTGGCCTCGGGGTCTTCTCTGAAGGACGCGAAGGCGGGTACCGCCTCCTGGTCTTCCAGCGTCCCGCCCTCGAAGGTGTACCGCTGTTTCTCCCAGAACTCCTCGAACGACAGCGGCACGTCCGACGTCTCGTAGAAGTTCCGGACCCAGTCCATCTCGCTTTTGCCCTCGGTGAACTGGAGGTCGATGCCGAGTCGCTCGGCGACGCCGGTGAAGGCATCGAAGTCCGTCCTGGACTCGAACAGCGGGTCGATCATCTTCGGCTTGGCCTCGACCGACGTCGAGGACGCGACGATGTCGTTTCGCTCGAGCGGCGACGCGGCCGGCAACACCAGGTCGGCGTGCCTGGCCGACGGATGCCACCAGATTTCGCTCTGCGCGACGAACTCCGGTTTCTCCCAGGCCTTCAGCAGTCTGTTGAGGTCCTGGTGGGCCGTCCACGGGTTGTGGCTCGTGAGGAGCACCGCCCGGATGTCCGGGTACGTCTTCGTCTCGCCGTCGAACTCGTACTCTTCGCCGGGGTTGAGGAGCATGTCGGCGATCTTCGCCATCGGGATGAACTCGTCGACCGGGTTGGACGGCACCGGGATGGACCCGGGGCCCTTGAAGTCGACGCCGGGTGCGCCGCCGCCGAAGAGGAACCGGGTGACACCGCCGCCGTGCAGGCCGACGTCGCCGATGAGGGACGCGAGCGCCCACTTCATCCGCTCGTCCTGCTCGGAGTACTGACCCCGCTGGAGCGAGTAGGCCGACCCGATGGTCGTCCGCTTCTCGGCGAACTCACGGGCCATCGACCGAATCTTGCTCGCCTCGATGCCGGTTTCCTCGGCCGCCCACTCGGGCGTCTTGGGCTCGCCGTCGTCCTCGCCCATGATGTACTTCTCGAAGGGCTCGAAGCCGACGGTGTACTTCTCGACGAACTCCTCGTCGTAGAGGCCCTCGTCTATCATCACGTACGCCATCGCGGCCATCATCGCGACGTCGGTCCGCGGGGCTATCGGGATGTGTTCGCCCCTGGTGACGTGTGCGGTCTGGGAGTACCGCGGGTCGATGACGTAGATTTTCGTGTCCGAGTCCCGCAACTGCTGCAGGAACGAACTCATCTCGTTCTTGTGGCCGATGGCGTGGCTCAGGGCGGGGTTCGCCCCCCAGAACACGACGACTTCGGCGTTGTCCAGCGTGTCTCGCCAGGTGTTAGAGGGGTCGAACGACTGTCCGATGCTGTACGGCAGCGTCGCCGTCTGGCACCCACTGCTGTACGAGGAGAACCGGTCGGTGAACCCGCCGTACAGGTTGAGCATCCGCGCCAGCAGGTTCCCGCAGGAGTGCAGCGACGAGTCGCTGTCCCAGTAGGAACCGACGCAGTAGAACGACTCGTTGCCGTGTTCGCTCTTGATGCGTTCGAGCTCCGAGGCGTAGATGTCGAGGGCCTCCTCCCAGGAGATTCGAACGTACTCGCCCTTGCCGCGACCGGTGGTGTCGCCGTTTCCGCCCGGCTCCCACCCCTTTCGCTTCATCGGGTACTTGATTCGGTCGGGCGCGTACACCCGGCTTCGCCACGCCGGGCCCGCCGGGTGGTTGGTGTACGGCTTCCCGTAGTACGAGAGGCGCGTCAGGACGCCGTCTTTGACGTGGCCTTTGAAGCCGCCGAAGTCTGTGAACGCGTTGTACGTCTCGTCAGTCTTCTCGACGATTTTCGGTTCCGGGAGTCCCTCCGGCGGCGCTTCGGTCGACCCGTCGCCGCCGTCGCCGCCGTCGCCGCCTCCAGTCGTGCCGGAACACCCCGCCACGCCCAGTGCGAGGCCGGTCGCCCCTGCGTACTTGAGGAAATCCCGTCTACTCGTGTCTCGCTGTGGTTGTGAACTAGACATCTATCCGGGTGAAACTTCGACGCTTCAGGGGATAGCGATGGCACCGTAAAGACGGGGTAGTTTTATACCTTCCAGTGTTGATAGTCCGTCACATATATATTATAAACCGCACTGAAGCGCCGGGATAATATGTGCGGGCGGCCCCGTCGTGACGGAGCGTTCGGCCGGTCCCGTTCCGCCGTCACGACCCGGTTCCCTCCGGAGATTCGAACGCCTCGTCCTGCGTGAGGCCGAACGGCCCGTACTCCGCTTCGAGTACGTGCGACGGGGGTCGCAGTTCCACCTGCTCCAGCCAGTCGGCGTTCCCGTACCCCTGCTGCTTTCCGGTGTCGCCGGTCTTCCGGGCCGTGAAGTACCGGAACACCCTGTCCAGCCACTGCCGGCCGTGGGTGAACGGGCAGGCGACGACGCAGTTCGAGCAACTGGTGCCGTTCTCGGCCCAGAAGCGCAGGCAGCGCTTGGGGTGCTGGTACCACTTTTTGACGCCGTTGGCCTTGGTGGCGTCCCAGGGGGCGTCGGTGGCGTCGGTCCAGGACTCGGGGGCAGAGCCGGTGTACCGCCAGGACTTGTTCGGGCGGTTGACCAGGGCGTTCGACGGGCAGTTGTTCACGCAGATGCGACACGAGACGCAGAATTCCGTCACCCCGAAGCGGACGTAGGGGTCGACGGGGAGGGGCATGTCGGTGTAGACCTTCCAGATGCGGACGTTCCCGCCGAACTGGGGATGGATGAGCCGTCCGTGCCGGCCGCCTTCACCGAGGCCGGCGTCGATGGCGGTCGGGACGTTCAACCCGGTGTCGTTGCGCGAGGGGATGGCGCCGTAGCCCATGGCGCGAATCCAGGTGGCGACGGTGGTGGCTTCGACGCCCATCCGGCCGTAGGACATCGCGGCCGCGCCGCTGGCGGGGTGAGTCGGCGACGTCTGCATCAGGGGACGGGCCATCTCCGTCA
>JBEPXT010000036.1:0-27166 GCA_041641795.1 Salinigranum sp. | reverse complement strand
TGTCTCCTCGGTCTTCTCACTGTTGGCGCGACGTCCCTCGCGACACACTCGGGATTGTACATGCTCATCTTAGCAGGGAGCGGACTCCTGCTCGTTGTTCTCGGCGGCGGACACGCAGGACAACTGAGCGCCGGCGGAGCCGAACACGCGGGCGAGGAGTCGCTGAACAGGCCGAACGTCGGTTCACGTGCTCCGCTGGAGAGTGAGAGTGTGGCGTAGCGAAGCATGTCGGTGCTCACCGAGCGTCTGCGCCTGGCGAGATAAAAACACCGATCTCATACTGGAAGAAACGCTCAACCGTGACGCGCTCTTCGAAACAGTCGATGAGCGACGAACCAGCGGTCGACGAGTTTCCGCCCGGGCCGAGGGGACTCCCTATCGTGGGCGCGATGCCACACTCCATTCTCGGAGGGCTGGAGTTCCGCGAACGCATGGCCGAGGAGTACGGGGATATCGTCCACTGGGAAACCCATCAGGGTCACGTCTACCAGCTCAACGACCCGGAGTACATCGGACACGTCCTGGTTCACAACAACACCAACTACGTGAAAGGCGAGCAGTTCCAGCGGTTGCTCGGCCCGTTGCTGGGCAACGGCATACTGAACAGCGAGGGCGAGGAGTGGCGACACAACAGGCACCTCGTCCAGCCGTCTTTTCATCCCGATCAGATCCAGCGGTACGCCGGGATGATGACGGACCTGACCGAGGACATGCTCGACGACTGGTCGGACGGACAGACGCGCTCGATTCACGACGACATGATGGAGCTGACTCTCAGAATCGTCTCCAGAGCGCTGTTCGGCGTCGACATCGACCGGTACGTCGACGACATCGAGGCCGCGGTCAACGACTTCCTTCCGGCGACGACGAGCCTGCCGAACTTCCTGCTCCCCGAGGACGTGCCGCTCCCGTCTCGACGGCGGATGAGCAACGCTCGGGACACGTTGGACGACGTCGTTGACGAGATCATCCAGCACAAACGTCGGAACCCCGGCGAACACGACGTGGTCTCGAAACTGCTCGCCGCACGCGACGACGAGGGGAACCCCCTCTCCGAGAAACAGATTCGCGACGAGGCTATCACGCTCATCACCGCGGGCCACGAAACCACCGCGGTTTCGCTGACGTACACGACGTACCTCCTCGCGCAGTACCCCGACGTGGAGTCGAAGCTGGTGGCCGAACTCGACTCGGTACTCGGCGGCGACCCGCCGACGATGGCCGACCTGCCGAACCTGCCCTACACCGAACAGGTCGTCACGGAGTCGATGCGGCTCTTCCCGCCGGTTCCGGGAATCGTTCGCGAGGCCGAGTCGGCGGACGAAATCGGCGGCTACACGATTCCCGCGGGTTCGCGAGTGTTCATGAATCAGTGGGTCGTCCACCGCGACTCGCGCTGGTACGACGACCCGCTCGCGTTCGAGCCCGAACGCTGGACTGCGGAGTTCGAACGCTCGCTCCCGCCCCTGGCGTACTTCCCGTTCGGTGCGGGACCGCGCCGATGTATCGGCGACCGCTTCGCGATGCTCGAAGCCCGCCTCATCCTCGCGACGATGTACCGAGACTACCACCTCGAACTCGTCTCCGACCGGAATCTGGAGGTGATTCCGACCATCACCTCGCGACCAGACGAGGAGGTACTGATGGCGGTTCACGACCGCGCGTCCGAATAGACGACCGGGTCGGCGCCGGGGAGCACCCCGCGACGCGAGGAATCCGACGCGGTCCGACATTCCGACTCCGCCGAGCCGGTTCGGGAGCGTCCTCGAGGCCCCTGACCCACTCGCTCGGGACGCACTCGAGGAGCGGACAGTGTGGTCTCGACCCCCGCTGAGCGGCTGGCGAGTGTCGCGACTAGACGAGGGCCGGTGGCTCGGAGCCGACGGTGACGCGGACCGCCGCGGGAGACGCCCGAGAGGGGTGAGAACAGGGGCGGCGACGAGTTACGAAAGCCGTCGAGTTCGACATACACCCGCGACTGAGGCCGTGGGCCTCCCCATCGAACCACTCAGGCTGGGACGACGGTAATCTGCTGTTTCCGGTCGACGGCCCGTTCCAGTTCGTCGGCGATTGCGCTCCCGCGCTGGACCTGGATGTCGCCGCCGCGTCCGACCGTCGCGGTGAACAGGTACTCGCCGTTCGCGCGGACTTCGACCGTCTCGCCGACGTGGTCGTCGACGCGGACGACGACGTGCCGCGAGGTTATCTCGGGGGTGACGATCTCGCCCTGCTCGCTCCCGGCGCTCCCGGACCCGCCCGACCCGCCGGACCTGTCGGCGCCGCCGGGCCGTTCGTCGTGGGTCCGCACGTCGATGTCGATGCCGAGGCGGTCCTCCACGTCCTGGATGCGCCCGCCGCCCTTCCCGATGACGTAGGAGATGTCGTCCTCGTCGACGTAGACGACGGCGTCGTTCGACCCCTTGAGGTCGACCTCGACGTGGCCGCGGGCGATGGAGCGAATCTCGCGCTCTATCTCCTGTCGCGCGATGCGGTCGACGCCGCTCTCGCTTTCCTCCTCGGTGAGCGGGACCGTGACGACCTGCCGGTTGAACGTGTAGATTTCGTAGGCGGGCCGCCCCGTCTCGAAGTCGTTGACCGTGATGACCGGTCGGGCCAGGTCCTCGGCGGTGAGGCCCTCGGGCACTTTCACCTCCGTGGTCACGTCGTAGACCGTGTTCACCGTCCCGGCCTCGATGTAGACGACGGTGTCGACCACCTGCGGAATCATGCCGAGTTCGACCCGCCCGACGAGTCGCTGGAGGGCGTCGATGGGGCGGGTCGCGTGGACCACGCCGATCATGCCCACCCCCGCCAGTCGCATGTCCGCGAACACCTCGAAGTCGTCGGTCTTCCGCACCTCGTCGTAGATGGTGTAGTCCGGCCGGACCATCAGCAGGGAGTCGGCCGTCTTCGACATCTCGCCGCCCAGGGCGGTGTACTGGGTTATCTCCGGACCGACCTGCAGGTCGCGCGGTTTCTCCATCGTCTTGACCGCGTAGTCGTTGTCGTTCAGGAACTCGGCGACGGCCTGGGCGAACGTCGACTTGCCGGCCCCCGGCGCGCCGGAGATGAGGATGCCGCGCTGGCGTTCGAGCATCCGGTCTTTCAGTTCGCTCGCGTGCTCGTACTCCTCCAGGTCCGTCTTGACGATGGGCCGGACCGCCGTAATCTCGTAGGCGTCGGCGAACGGCGGCCGGGCGACGGCGATGCGGTACTCGTGGAACTGCACGATGACCATCCCGGGTTCCTCGAGTTCGAGGAAGCCCTCGGGGTTCGCCCGGGCGCTCTCCTCGATGTCGTGGGCGTACTCCTTCAGTTCGTCCTCGGTGGCCACCTCCTCCCGGATGGTCTGGTAGTGCATGTCGCCGATTTCCCCGCGCTTGGCCTTCGGCTTCGCTCCCGCCCGGAGGTGGACGCTCATCGTCTGGTCGTCGAAGAACGACTCGATGGAGAGGTGCTCGACGTCCCGGCCGCGGGGTTCGACGTACTCGACGTCCACCCGCTTGGCGCGGGCCACCTCCGCCTGGACGCCGTCGCTGGTCAGGAGCGTCGCGTCGTTCTCGGCCGCGATGTCGCGGATGACGGCGTCGACGTCGCCCTCGTGTGCGGCGTCTCGCTCGTCGCCCGTGGCCCGCCGACCGACGTACTCCACGTCGACGACGCCCTCGTCGGCCAGGTCGGCGAGTCGCTGGAGTTCGGCGAGCCCGTCCCAGCCGCTGTCTCGACCCTCGTTGGCCTGGGACTCTAGTTCGCCGACGACCGCCTCGGGGACGAGGACGGTTACCCCGTCGTAGACCTCCTCGCCGATTCGCTCGGACACGCGACCGTCGATGACCGCGCTCGTGTCCGGCACTATCTTCATGTGCCTACTGCGGCGGTCGAGGGGCATAAGGGTGTTTAACTCGGGTCCCCGGTCGGGGTCGGTGCTTTTGTCCCTCCGGGCACCACTGCGTCCATGAGCGTCAGCGACCTCGCGCGCCGCCTGGTCGAGATTCCGAGCCACGAGGACGAGTCGGCCGCCGGCGACGCCCTCGAATCCTGGCTCCGCGAACACACGGACGCCGTCGTCTCGCGTGACGACGCGGGTAACGTCTTCGCCCGGCGGGGGCCCGACCCGGGTATCGTTCCCGGCGACGGGCCGACTGGCGGCGGCGGGTCCCAGTCGCCGAACGAAGCGTCCGACGTTCCCACGCTCGCCCTGGTGGGCCACCACGACGTGGTCCCGCCGGCCGACCAGCAGCGAGACGGCGACGAGTACGTCGTCGAGGAGCGACGCGGGCGTCTCTACGGCCGGGGGAGCGCCGACATGAAGGGGGCGCTGGCCGCGATGGCCCACGCGTTCCGGGACGCCGACCCCGCCTGTTCGCTGGTGTTCGCCTCGTTCGTCGGCGAGGAGGTGGGCGGCGAGGGGTGCCGGGCCGCCATCGACCGGGGGTTCGTCCCGGAGTACGCCGTCGTCGGCGAGGGCACGACGAACTACTCCGGCGACGACGTCACGGACGTCGCCGTCGCCCACCGGGGCCGTCGCGGGAGCACCGTCGTCGCCAGCGGCGCGGCCGCCCACGCGAGCGAACCCGAGGCCGGCGAGAACGCGGTCTACCGCGCCTGCGACGCCGTGGACGTGGTCCGGGACCTCCCGTTCCCAGAGACGGAGGTGCTCGGCCACCGCGTCGCCGGGAGCGTCGCCGTCACCGAAATCGACGGTGGGACGGCCTGGAACGTGGTCCCCGAGCGCTGTGAACTCACGGTGGACGAGCGGACGGTCCCCGGGGACCGGGCCCCGCTCGACCGGGTGGAGTCGATTCCGGGCGTCGAGTGGACCGTCGACCAGGACCTGCCGCCGATGGCGTGCGACGACCCGTCGTTCGCGGACCTGGTCCTGGCGGCCGCCCGGGACGCCCAGGAGCGGACGCCCGCACACGTCGTCAAACCTCACGCCACCGACGCCGGGTGGCTGGCGGACGCGGGGACCACCTGCGTCGTCTGTGGCCCGGCGGAACCGGGCGAGGCGCACACGAAATCCGAGAGCGTCGGACTCGACGTCCTCCAGCGGTGCTACCGGGTGTACCGGAACGCGGCCGACAGCCTGGGGGTGAGCGCCTGATGGCCGAGGAGTCCTTCTGGTCGAGCCAGTACTTCCAGCTGGCGTTCACCACCGCGATGCTGGTGGCCGCGCTCTACCTGATGCTGACCCGCACGAACCCGATTCAGATTGCGGGGGGCGCAATCGTCGCCGGCTACGCCACGTTCCAGCTGTACATGCTCCTCAAAGACGAGTCCTGACCGCGCGGGGCCACCGACAGCCCGCACTCCGACCCGGCGAACCACGGAGTTGATACCCCGCCGCGCCCTGGTCCGACTATGGCGACAGACGCGTCGCAGTCGGAGGCCCCCGCGGCCTACGAGCGACTTCTGGAGAAGGTGAGGCGCATGACCAACGTCGAGGCCGCGTCGATGCTCCTCTCGTGGGACCAGCAGGTGATGATGCCCGAGGAGGGGACCGCCGCGCGGTCACAGCAGCTCTCGACGCTGTCGTCGGTCCACCACGACCTGCTCACCGAGGACGAACTCGGCGACCTCCTGTCGGACCTCGACGGCGCGGACCTCACGGCCGAGCAGTCCGCGGTGGTCCGGGAGGTTCGCCGGGAACACGAGCGCGCGGTCCGGGTTCCCACGGACCTGATAGAGGAGATATCCGCCACCGCCTCGGAGGCGCTCCCGGCGTGGACGGAGGCCAAGGCCGAGGACGACTTCGAGACGTTCGCGCCGTACCTCCGGAAACACGTCGAACTCAAGCGCGAGTACGCCGACTACGTCGACCCGGACCGGGACCCCTACGCGGTGCTGTTCGAGGAGTACGAGCCCTGCCTGCCGCTCTCGCGGGCCGAGGAGATTCTCGAACGCGTCCGCGAGACGCTGGTCCCGATGATTGCGGAGATTCGCGAGTCCGAGACGCCCGTCACCACGGACGCGTTCGAGGGGACCTACGACGCCGACGCCCAGGAGGAAGTGGTTCGGGCGGCCCTCACGACCCTCGGGTACCCCTGGGAGCGCGGCCGCCTCGACACGGCGCCCCACCCGTTCTCGACCGGGAATCAGTTCGACGCCCGCGTCACCACGCGCTTCGACGAGTCAGACCCCCTCTCGTCGCTCACCTCGACCATCCACGAGTTCGGCCACGCCCAGTACAGCCTGGGGCTCCCGGACGACGAGTACGGAACCCCGCTCGGCGAGCACCGCGGGCTGTCGGTCCACGAGTCCCAGTCCCGCCTCTGGGAGAACCACGTCGGCCGGTCGCAGGCGTTCTGGGAGCTGTTCTTGCCGACGTTCCGCGAGCAGTTCCCCCAGGCCGGCGACGTGACGCCCCGCGAGGCCTACGAGGCCGCCAACCAGGTGTACGAGGACAACCTCATCCGCGTCGAGGCAGACGAACTCACCTACCACCTCCACATCGCGGTCCGGTTCGAAATCGAGCGGCGCCTGATTCACGGCGACGTCGAGGTGTCGGAGGTCCCCGCGGTGTGGAACGACCTGTACGAGGAGTACCTCGGCATCCGCCCCGAGACGGACACCGAGGGCTGCCTGCAGGACATCCACTGGAGCCACGGCAACTTCGGGTACTTCCCGACGTACTCCCTCGGGAGCTTCATGGCGGCTCAGCTGTTCGAGACCGCCGCGAGCGACGTCGGCGACGTCGACCAGCTGATTCGAGACGGGGAGTTCGACCCCCTCCGCGAGTGGCTGGTCGAGAACGTCCACAGCCACGGCCAGCGCTACGAGACCGACGAACTCGTCCGGCAGGCCACCGGCGAGGAGTTCTCGGCGGACGCCTTCATCGACTACGTGACCGGGAAGTACGGCGACCTGTACGACCTCGACTCGGTGTAGTTCGCCGGGGCGACCGACCGTCCCTGCGTCCTGCGGCGGGCGGCCGACGGTCGGGAGAACCGCTCCCGTCACGGCCGCCGGAGATGCGAGCGACTTTCCCCCGTCGGTCCGACGCCTCTCCCATGACCGACCTGCCACCCGTCGGCCTCGGAACGATGGGCGTCGAGTCGCCGGACGTCGTGCGGACGGCCGTCGAACTCGGGTACCGCCACCTGGACACCGCCCAGGTGTACGAGAACGAGTCCGTCGTCGGCGAGGGCGTCGCCGCGGTGGACGTTCCGCGCGAGGACCTGTTCGTCGCCACCAAAGTCTGGGCGACGAACCTCTCCCGGCAGGACACCCTGGCGACGACCCGCGAGAGCCTCGACCGACTCGGCCTCGATTACCTCGACCTCCTGTACGTCCACCGGCCCATCGAGGCCTACGACCCGGCCGAGACCCTCGGGGCGTTCGAGGAACTGCGCGAGGAGGGCCTGGTCCGCAACGTCGGCGTGAGCAACTTCACGGCGGCACAACTGGACGAGGCGATGGCCCACCTGGGGGAGTCCCCGTTCGCCAACCAGGTCGAGTTCCACCCGCTGTTCCGGCCGACCGACGCGCTGGAACACGCCCGGGCGAACGACTACTACCTGGTAGCGTACTCGCCGCTGGCCGGCGGGGCCGTGTTCGACATCCCCGAACTGAACCGCATCGCGGCGAAACACGACACCAGCGAGGCGGCGGTGGCCGTCGCCTGGTTGCTGGCGAAGGACAACGTCGTGACCATCCCGAAAGCCAGCAGTCGCGCCCACCTGACCGCGAACCTCGCGGCCGCAGACCTCGAACTCGACGACGAGGACCTGGCCGCCGTCGAGAACATCGACCGCCGGGAGGAACTGTTCCCAGACTGATTCGGACGCCCGGTCGCACGGGGTCACCCGTCCAGTTCGAATCGTACGGCTCGCGTCGCCGCATCCGTTTCGTCACCGCTCCACTGCCTGTTCGATGTCGAAATCGCCGACTGTGTACCGCAACGTCAGCGTTCGCGGGGACTTTCATAAATATATAATAACGGAATCCGTGATATGACGGCAATAAGCATAAGTATTGGTATACCATAGCACACATCGTATGGCTTCAGCACCCAGCGACGACGACGACCTGTTTGACCAGTTCCTCGCTGACCGTGGCCACGAGACAGAACAGGTACGCTGGGACCGTTCGTATAACAAGTTACAGTGTCCAGACTGCGGAGCGCTCCACGATACGTCTGCGCAGACGTGCTCGGTCTGTGGCTGGGACCCGCGGGCCTGAATCAGTACCGCCCTTCTCTCCCAGTCGTTCGACGAACGAGCAGCGACCGGCGTACCCGCCGAACCACTCCTCCTGCGGTCGGCTGACGGGGCCACGGCGGCCGTGTCACCGAAACGATTCGAAGAAGTTGGCGAACGCCAAAGCCCCGCGCAACAAAGGCACGTCGTTTATAGCACACTAGCCCGTGAAGACCAACAATGAGCAAAAGGGACGTCACCGTCACCAGGCTTTTCGGGGGGCCCGGGAGCGGGAAGACGACTGCGTTGCTCGACCGTGTCGAGGAGATACTCGAGGACGACGACGTAGAGGTGCGCGACGTACTGGTCGTCTCGTACACCAGGGCGGCCGCGGCGGAGGTTCGAGAGCGACTCGCCGAACGCCTGGACGTTTCTCCCCGGTCGCTGAAGGGGAACGTCTCGACGATGCACGCGAAGGCCTACGAACTGCTCAACCTCTCGCGGGGGGACGTCGTCAGCGAGAGCGACAAGCAGGAGTTCTGCGAAGAGTACGGCATCGAGTACGAGGACGAGTACGGCGGTGCCGGCCGCCGGACGGCCCGTTCGACGACGCTGGGCAACAAGATAATCGCCACCAGCCAGTGGCTCCAGCGGACCCGGCGGGACGTCGCCGACTGGTACGACGTGCCGTTCCAGTGGGACGTCGAGACGGTCCGCCTCCCGCCGGACATCGACCCGAACGCCCAGGAGGGGAACAAGTACACGCCGACGTGGCCGAGCGACGACGACAGGGTCGACGTCCCCCAGGTCATCCGGGCCTGGCGCTCCTACAAGGGCAAACACGACCTGGTCGGGTTCGCGGACATGCTCGAACGCGTCAAGCAGCGGTCGCTCGTCCCGCACGTGGACTACCTGGTCATCGACGAGTTTCAGGACATCACCACGCTCCAGTACGAGGTGTACCAGGAGTGGAAACCCCACGTGAAGAAGGTCCTCATCGCCGGCGACGACGACCAGGTCGTCTACGCCTGGCAGGGCGCGGACCCGAACCTCCTGCTGGACGCCGAACGGGACGAGGACGTCGTCCTGCCCAACTCCTACCGCCTCCCGTCGAAGATTCTCAACGTCGTCAACCGGGAGATTCGACACATCGAGAAGCGCCAGGAGAAGGACCTCAAACCCAGGAAGGAGGGGGGGCTTGTCGAGGCAGTCCAGAACCCCTCGATGCTCGATTTGGTCCGGAACGTCCGGCACACCGTCCAGGAGGACGACGGCAACCTGATGATTCTGTTCCGGGCCCGCTACCAGATGTTCCAGTTCATCGACGAGTTCATCTCGGAGGGGATTCCGTTCTCCGTGATGACCGACCAGCGGATGTGGACCGACAGGCTCACGCAGTACGTGCGGGCCGTCGAGAAACTGGAGGCGGACGACCCGGTCGACGGTCTCGAGGCCCGCCGACTGGCCGAGATGCTCCAGGAGTCCGCGTTCGGGACCAACGCCCGCGACGACCTGTACTCGCTCATCGACGAACGCAAGGAGGAACACGACGACGACCTGACCGCGTTCACGGTCGAACCGCAGGAGATACGCGACATCGTCCCGTTCATGCCCGGCCCCGCCTCGGCGGGCGACATGGTCCGGAAGATTACCAGCTTCCAGCGCAAGTCCATCGACGCGTACTTCGGGGGCAAGTACCAGGGAATGGACCCCAACCGGGTCCGCATCGGCACGATTCACAGCGCCAAGGGTCGCGAGGCCGACCACGTCTTCGTCGCCACCGACCTGACCGAGAAGGTGGTCGAGCAGATGGCCGCCTCGGTGCCTGACCCCACGGCCGTCCCCGGCGTCGACGAGTTCACGAAACACACCAACCCGGTTCCGGTGCTGACCGACAACGAGCGCCGCGTGTTCTACGTCGGGATGAGTCGGGCCCGCGAGCGTCTCGTCATCCTGGAGAACCTCGTCGACGGCGCTCCCACGCTGCCCATCAGCGTCATCCTCCACAACGAGATTCGCGACGAACCCGTCGACGAGATGCTCGCCGACGCGCAGGACGAACCGATAACGCTGGACACCGCCCCCGAGATGTGAGTGCGTCCCCGGAACGTCCCCCCGAGGGGGCGACCCTCGCGTCGGCGGTGGAACGCGCCGACGCAGTCGCCTTCGTCCACGTCGGTCCCCGCAGGGACCCCGACGTCCGGTACCTGACCGGGTTCGACCGCCCGGACGGGTTCGCCGCCGTCGTCTTCGTCCCCCCGACTGACTCGACCACCGACCGCCCCGTCGACGCGGACGGCGACGCCTCGAACGCGTCCGCCGTAGGGTTCACGTACTGCCCGCCCGCCGACGGTCGAGGGGGCGAGACGGTGTCGTTCGCCGGTCGCGTTCTCACCGACCGCGCCGACGCGCCGTCCGGGGCGCGAGCGGTCGCCGCCCTCGACGCGGCCACCGCGGGGTCTGGGACGGTCCTCGTCCCGTCGCAGATTCCGCACGCGGCCGCCGTGCGCCTGGAACGGGCGGGGTACGATGTCGCGTCGACGGACGCCGTCTCGCAGGCACGGGCGCGAAAGCGCCTCGACGAGCGAGCGTGCATCGGGGTCCAGCAGGAGGCTGCCGCCGCCGGCGTGGCGCGCGCCGCGGAGATACTGTCGTCGTCGTCGCCGTCGCCGGACGGACTTCGCTGCGCGGACGACCCGCTCACCGCGACGCGTCTCCGTCGGAAGGTGAACCAGGCGCTGGTCGCGGGCGGAGCGACGGACGTCGGCGACTGCCGGGTCACGTCCGGGGACGGACTCCGGTCCACCGAGGACGGGGGCGGCGAATCACGACCGCTCCGCCCGGGCGAACCGGTCGTGGTGGACCTCGCGCCTCGCGGGCCTCACGGCTATCGCGGGTCGCTCTCACGGACCTTCGTGGTCGGCGGCGACGGCGGGTGGGAACGACGGGCGCACGTCGCGGTGACCGCCGCGCTCCGGGCGGGACTCGCGGCCGTCGAACCCGGCGTCGGCGTTCGGACGGTACAGCGAGAGGCGGCGGCCGAACTCGCCGCCTTCGGGTTCGACACCGACGACCGGTTCGTCCGCGGCGTGGGGCTCGCTGCCGACGAACGGCCGTCGGTCCGCGGCGACCACGACGTGCCCGAGGGCGCCGTGCTGGCAGTCGAACCGTCGGTGACGGACCCAGACCGCGGGACTGTCCGAGTGGGCGACCTGGTCGTGGTCACCGACGGAGGGCACGACCTGCTGGCGACGGCGCCGCGAACGCTCGTCCCGGAGTGAGCGGGGGCGTTGCGACGAGGGCCACGGTAGCCACGCGCCCGTCGACGCTGACGGTTATCTCGGAGACCGGACCAGACCCGCTTATGTAAGGAGACGGCCGCGGGGCGGCCCGGGCGGGTGTGCGGTTCACCGCTCCGCGAGCGGCGGAACCGCCTGTTCGCCATTCGAGTCCCGCCGTCGTCGGGCACCGCCAGCCCTGCGTCTTCGTGGGGATGCCACGGTCTCTCGTCCTCGTCAGAACCCGGCGGTCACTCCTCCTCGTCGGGCACGTCGACCGCTCTGCCGACGACTCGCTCCAGGACGGCGGCCGGCAGGTCCGTCGGCGTAGTCAGTCGCTGGGGCAGGTAGACCATCAGCACCGCCACCGCGACCAGTCCGAGACCCAGCGAGTAGCGTCCGTCGGCGAGGAACGTCAGCCCCAGGCCGCCGACGGGGAGGGCGAACACGAGCGACGCCGCCAGGCCGAGCGTGTCCAGTATCCCGAGTTTCATCGCTCCTCTCTTTCGCCTGCGGGCGCATAAGGAACCCGACACGGGACGACGCGTCGGTGAGCACCGGGTCGCCGCTCGTCCGTCTGTAGGCTCTGTCGAAGCCCATATATGCCCTCCCCGTGACTCCCGTGGTATGATTTTGGGGATGCCCACCGGGATGGTGGTGGTGTTCGCACTCATCCTGGTCACGGTGGCGATGTTCGTCACCGAGGCGCTCCCCCCCGACATTACCGCCATCGGCGTCATCGTGGCGCTGGTCGTGCTCGGTCCCTGGACGGGCATCACCCCGGACGAGGGCCTCTCCGGGTTCTCGAACACGGCGACGGTCACCATCCTGGCGATGTACGTTCTGAGCCGCGGCATCCAGCAGACGGGCGTCGTCCGCCGCCTGGGGGCGGAGGTGGCTCATCTCACGCGCGGGAGCGAGGGTCGCCTCCTCGCCGCCATCATCGGGTTGACCGGTCCCATCGCCGGCGTCATCAACAACACGCCGGTCGTGGCCGTGTTCATCCCGATGGTGACCGACCTGGCCAACGACGCGGGCGTCTCTCCCTCGAAGTTTCTCATCCCGCTGTCGTACGCGTCGATGCTCGGCGGCACGCTCACGCTCATCGGCACCGCGACGAACCTCGTCGCCAGCGACCTCTCTGCGTCGCTCATCGACCACCCGTTCTCGATGTTCGAGTTCACCGCTCTCGGGGTGGTGGTGTTTCTCGTCGGCGGCGCGTACCTCCTGACCGTCGGGCGAGCGCTCGTCCCCGCGCGGGTCTCGCCAGGCACCCGGACCGAACGGTACGGGGTTCACGAGTACCTGGCCCGCGTCTCGGTCCCCTCGCGGTCGCCGCTGGTCGGCCAGGTCGCCTCCGAGGTAGTCCGGGACGCACACCGCGACCTGGACCTGGACGTTCTGGACGTGGTCCGCGGGAGCGAGCACTTCGTGGCCATCCAGTCCGACCGGTCGCTGGAAGCCCGCGACGTGTTGACCGTCCGCGCCGCACCCGAGACGATAGAGCAGTTCGTCGACCTGGTCGACCTGCGACTCCTGCCCCGGGCCTCGGTCGGCGACGAGGAACTCGACAACCCCGAGCGCTCCGCGCTGGCGGAGATTGGCCTCCGGTCGCAGTCCTCGCTCGTCGGCGAGACCATCCGCGACGCGCGTCTCCGGGAGCGCTACGACGCGACGGTCCTCGCGGTGCGCCGGAAGGGCGGGGAACTCGTCCGCGAGAACCTCGGCGACACGGTGCTCAAAGCCGGCGACTCGCTGCTCGTCCAGACCACGGGCGAGACCGTCGAGTACCTGATGGACCTCGAGGAGTTCCTGGTCACGAGCGAACCGCCGGACGGGTTCGTGGAGTCGGTTCGACAGCGGGGCCTCTCGCCGACGACGGTGCCGGCGATTCTCATCGTCGCGAGCGTCGTCGCCCTCGCGGCGGCCCAGGTCGTCCCCATCGTCATCGCCGCGCTCGGGGGCGTCGTAGCGATGGTCGCCACCGGGTGTCTCACCGCGAGCGACGCGTACGACGCCGTCAACTGGAACGTCATCTTCCTGCTCGCCGGCGTCATTCCGCTCGGGCTTGCGATGCAGGAGACCGGCGGCGCGACGTTCATCGCGGGGCTTCTCGTCGCCCAGGCGCAGACGTTGCCTCCCGTCGTCGTCCTGGCGATGTTCTACCTCCTGACCGGGCTCCTGGCGAGCGTCATCACCCCCGTCGCGAGCGTCGTGCTCCTGTTGCCGGTGGCCGTGGACACCGCCCGCAGCATCGGGGGGGAACCGTTCTCGTTCGTCCTCGCCGTCACGTTCGCCGCCTCGACGGCGTTCATGACCCCGGTCGGGTACCAGACCAACCTGATGGTGTACACGCCCGGAGGGTACCGGTTCACCGATTACGTCCGCGTCGGGGCACCTCTCCAGGCGCTGTTGACAGTCGTGACGACGCTCGGCATCGCGCTCTACTGGGGCGTGTGACCGGTCGGGGTCAGTCCGGGTCGTCCGGCGGTCTGCCTCAGGAGCGACGCACCGGGTCGGGAATCTCTCCGTTGATGTCCTCGGTACTCAACCCGGTGGTGACGAGCAGTCGGATGCCCCGTCGAACGCTCATGTCCACCTCGTGGACCTGCGACGCCGGGACCATCACGAGCGCCCCTGCGGTGGGATTCGGACTGTGGGGCACGAACACGTTGAGCAGGTCGCCGTCTTCGAGCGCGTTCGCCTCGTCGGGCGCGTGGTTCGTCACGAAGGCGATAGAGTAGATTCCCTCGCGGGGGTACTCCACGAGGACGACGTCCTCGAAGCGCTCGGCCCGGTTGGTCAGCGACTCGCTCACCTGCTGGACGCCGAAGTAGATGGTCCGGACCAGCGGGATGAGGCGGACGGCGCGCTCGAATCCGCCGAAGAATCGCTGCGCCGCCCCCCAGGACGCGGCGTACCCCAGCGCGGTGATGCCAACCGCGATGAACGCGGCGGCGAGCAACTGTGCGACTACCTCGATGTTCCCCGTGTACGCCGTCAGGCGCGTCGTCCGGACGACGGGGTTCAGGACGCCGGTCACTCGCGCGAACAGAAACTGGAGGACGAACAGCGTGACCGTCAGCGGTGCGACGAGGATGAGGCCCGTCACGAAACTACTCCTGAAGCGCCCGAGCAGGTTCATACCAGAGGTGTGGCGTCGGCCATCAAAAGGGTATGGCGTCGGCGAACAGGAATCACTTAGACCCCCGTGTGTCTACTTTCGACTGTATGTTCACCGGCATCGTCGAAGGGACGGGCGAGATAATCGGCGTGACCGACACCGACGACGGACGACGACTCCGCGTCGCACACGACTGGGACGCGGTGGGACACGGGCAGTCCATCTCCGTCAGCGGCGTCTGTCTCACCGTCGAGCAGTTCTCCGACGACTGGTTCGAGGTGTTCCTCGCCGACGAGACGGTGGCGAAGACCTACCTCGGAACGGTCGCGGAAGGGGACCTGGTCAACCTGGAGCGGGCGCTCCCCGCCGACGGGCGCTTCGACGGGCACGTCGTCCAGGGGCACGTGGACACGACGACCACCGTCGAAGGCATCGAACGCGTGGGCGAAGACTGGCGGTTCACCTTCGCCATGCCCGAGGGCATGGAGCGGTACATCGTCCAGAAGGGCTCTATCTCGCTGGACGGCATCAGCCTCACCGTCGCCGAGCGACGCGAGGAGACGTTCGACGTGGCGATAATCCCGACGTCCTACGAACTCACGACCCTCTCCGAGAAGTCCGTGGGCGACCCCGTCCACGTCGAGGTGGACGTCGTCGCGAAGTACGTCGAACAGATGCTCGAAGGGTACGAGGAACTGCTGATAGAGCGCTGACGGGGGGTTACTCGAACTCCGTCGACTCCGAGGAGAGTTTCTGCTCGTCGACGGCGTCCTTCCGCTTGAGGGTGTCGTACGCGCGCCTGTACCGCCGAATCTTCCTGATGAGCAGCAGGCCGAACACGCCGTCGAACAGCAGGACGTACCCGAAGAACGCGCCGATGTCGGGCAGCCCGGTGGTCGCCGCCAGCAGGCCAGACCCGACGCTGACAGTCGAGTTGTAGAGGGCGTGGATGAACGCCGCGATGATCAGCCCCTTGATGATTATGGGGCCCGCGTTCTCCTGGTTGAACTTCGCCAGCCCCAGGTAGTATCCGGCGAACGCCGAGTAGATGACGTGCCCCGGTCCGGCCAGCGCCCGGATGGTGGTGATGCCGGCGCCCATTCCGATGACCGACGCGCCGGGGTCGATCGAGTTCGTCTGCTGGGCGATGTAGAGGCCGTTCTCGATGAAGGCGAAGCCCAGTCCGGCCATGGCGCCGTACACCGCCCCGTCGATGACCGCGTTGAACTCGGGTTTCCGGTAGGCGTGCAGGCGAACCGCGAGCAGTTTCACCGTCTCCTCGACCGGTCCGACGACGAGGAAGAAAAACAGCACCTGGCCGGCGAACGCCAGCGGTTCGAACGCTGGTTGCAGGAGGCTGTTCGCGACTGCGGCGAAGTTGGCGGTGAGGACGCCGAGGAGGAACGTGGCGAACAGCGTCGACAGCGGTTCGGACGTCGTCGCGTCGCTGTACCAGACGTACCCCGCCAGGCCGAGCGCCGGAATCGCCGACAGGAGCGTCAGCAATCCGACCTGGGGGTCCGTAACCGCGCTGAACCCACCGACCGCCAGTAGCAGGACCATCGCAGTCAGGATGACGACGGCCCGGGCCGACCCCACGAGGAGGCGGTAGAGCGCCACCGCGAGGCCGTCGACGGAGGTCCGTTCCTCCCAGGTGGCGATGTCGTAGAGGTCGACCGAGTCGTCTGCCGCGCGCTCCACGGGGTCAGATTCTGGCGCCATTCTCTGGCCCAAATGTCGGCCGCGAGTTCCTAATGGCTTCGGGCCACGGGCCGTCCAACGCGCACGGCATCGGGCGAAACGAGGGACCTTCAAAACCCCTCGCGTCCAAGCCGGGGTATGCACTTTCACCCACGCACGCAGGCCGCCCTTCGAGAGGCGGGCCTCGACGCCGAACAACTGCAGCGCGCGTCCGACCTGGTCTCGGACGCAGTCGAGCGCGACGCGGGGACGCTGGAGTCGTTCTTCGAGGGCGGCGGGACAGTCTACTCCGACATGGACGTCGCCCACTCGAACAGCGAGATTCAGGACCACGAGGTCCGGTGGCTCGACCTCTACACGCACGGCGCCGACCTGCGGGGCTACCTGGCGTTCGAGAACTGGGGCGTCTACGTCGAGGGGGGCCGCCCCCTGTCCGAGGACGTGGTGGAACTCACCCTGGGGCCGACGGTCCACGACCGGGTCCGGTTCGCCCGGGACGCCGAGGACCTATGAGAATCAGAGTTCGCGGCATCTACGCCACGGCGCTCACCCGGACGTTTCTCGCCGACGGGCACGACGTCGTCCAGGCCTCCGGGCCGATTCGACGCCGGTTCGACGACTCGTTCGACCACGAGGACCACGACGTCACCGTCGAGACGTCCGCCGACCGCCAGGGCGTGGGCGTCGAGGGGCGTCCCGACGAGACGGACGCCGCGGCGGCGGTCCTCCGCGACACCGGCATCGACACCTTCGCCTGGCAGGACCCGACTCCCCGGGGCGCGGTGTTCGACGCCCGGGTGACCGAGACGCTCGGCCGGGGCGCCGTCTGTGACCTCGGCGACCACGAGGGGTTCCTGCCGTTCGACAACGCCGACCACCACGTCGCCGAGGGCGACAGCCTCCGGGTGCAGGTCGCGGACCCCGTCTCGCCCTGGTCCGACGACCGGCCCGTCCTCGACACCGAGTTGCGGGCGTCGGCGGGACTGGCGACGCTCGTCGCCGGGCGCGAAGGCGTCACCGTGGACACGTACGACGAGGAGGCGGGCCGCGAACTCGCGGGCATGACCGACCTGCTGAACGTGACGCGCCCGGACGGGTGGGGCGTCCGCTGGGACCGCGCGGCGACGGACGCCGGACTCGACGCCCTCGGGGCGGCGCTGGAGCGGGCGGTAGACCTGGCGGCGGAACTCGACGACGTCCGGGAGCGACCGGTGGGCGACCCGGGTCGACTGGCCGCCCCGTCGACGACGACGTGGGTCTGGTTCGGCCGCGAGTCGCGGATGGCCCTGGACGGCCGCCGCAGGGAGGTCGTCCCCACGATGCCCGGTCACCACCGGGTAAAAGCCGCCTCGGAGGCCGCCAGCGCGGGCGTCGACTTCGCCGAGGCGCTGTGCTCGCCCTCCGGCGAGGAGGCGTTCCCGTTCGAGGTAGTGACCGACCAGTTCGGCCCCGTCGAGGGCGACAGCGTCACCATCGGCCACGGCAAACCCGACGGCCGACTGCTCGTCCTCGGCCGCGGCGACGTCGTCGAACGCGACGCCGACGGGACGGTGGCGCTCGAACGCCAGTTGACCGGCGGCGGGACCTACGACGCGCTCGGGACGCCGCGAGAGAGCGGCGACACGGCGCTGACGAAGTTCCGCGAGGGTCGGTGGTGGTACCCGACGGTCTACCGCGACAGCGAGGGCGGGAGCAAGGGCACCTACGTCAACGTCTGCACGCCGGTGGAGGTGTTCCCCGACCAGGTACGGTACGTGGACCTCCACGTGGACGTCGTCAGGCACCCGGACGGCCGGGTCGAACGCGTCGACGACGACGAACTGGACGCGGCCGTCGAAGCCGGTGAGGTGTCTCCGGCGCTGGCGAAGAAGGCCCGGTCGGTCGCGTCGAGCCTGGAGAACGCGCTCTGACCGGTCAGAAGTGGCCCGCCGACTCGTTCGAGTACTGGACGTCCCCGCCGCGGCCCCCTTCGACCGTCTCCGACCCGTGGTCGCCGGTGCTGGGGACCTTGACGACGACGTCCTCTACCTCCTCGAACTCGCGGAAGAGGTCCATCTTGATGTTGTCGGCTGTGACGTTGCTGATGCCACAGCCGGAGCAGGCCCCGCCCAGTTCGATTTCGACCTCGCCGGTTTCGGGGTCGGCCTTCTGGACGGCGCTCCGTCCGCCGTGCATCTGGATGATGGGCATCTGTCTGGTCATCCACGCCTCGATTTCGTCCCGGAACGAACTGTCGCTCATTGAACGCCCTTGGGGGCCCACGTATGGGAGGGTTACGGTTCTCGACGGTGAGTCACACACCCTCAGACGACTCGACCGGACGGGTCACTCCGTGAGGACGTCGCCCGCAGCGAACGTCAGCGTCCCCGCGAAGGCGCCCCCGACGAGGGCGAGGAACACGACCAGCGCCAGCGTCGGCACGCCGGCGCTCAGGACGGCGCCGGCGACGATGCCCGCGACGATGGCGCCGCCGAGGACCGTGAGCCCCCCGAACAGCAGTATCCGGACGACCATCACGATTCGCGTCAGCCTGACCATCCCCGCGTCGTCGGTCACCACCCCCGGTGTCAGCCGCGACAGGGTACTCGCACTCATGTCGGATTGCACATCGCCCGGTCCACACAAAGTCTGCTAGGGTCGCTCCCGCCGCGACGGTCACTCTCGTCGGCGCCGGTCGAGCCACCACGCGGCCCCGCCGAGTGCGGCCGCCCCGGCGACGACACCGAATCCGGGGGCCTCGGCCGACCCTGTCGGTTCCTCGCTCCCGCCAGCGGCGTTCGCTCCCCCGGTAGCGCTGCCGTCCCCGTTGGCGTTCGTTCCTCCCGATGCGTTCGCGTCCCCGGAGGCGTTCGTTCCCCCGGACGTGCTCGACCCGTCGGCGTCTGTCGCGTCGGCCATCGCCGGCGGGTCGGCCTGCGTCCCGGCGTGGTCCGGGAACGTGAACAGCGCCGCCGGCCCCTCTCGGGTTCCCATGCTCGACGCGACGAAAAAGCGCGTCCCGTCGCTCTCCGCGACGCGCGCGGTCCAGAACCGCGTCTCCCGGGGGTCGCGCCACCAGGTTTCCTCCCGGGGGTTCGCCGGGTCGCTCACGTCGTGGCGCTTGACGCCGCCCTGGTACCACGAGGAGTAGAGGACGTCGTCGCGTATCTCGAAGTTGTGCGCCGTCGTCCAGACGCCCCCGAACGTCCCGTCCGGCGTCGCCGGGGGGTCGATGGTCGCCAGCAGAGCGGGGTCTCCCGGGTTCCGGACGTCCCAGAGGTCGATTCCCGACGGCCCTCCCACGACGTCGCCGTCGTCGGTCGAGAGCGCCCACGACTCCTTCCCGACCGCCAGGAGTCGCCCTCGCTCGTCGGTCGCCGAGTAGTGGTGGTTCCCCGGTGGCGTCACGGCGACCTGTCGCTGGCGGGTTTTCTCCCGGGTCGCGCGGCGGACCGCCGCCGGCGAACGAGCGTCCACGGACCCGACTTCGACCGGGTCGGAGGGGTCGGAGACGTCGACCAGCCACGTCCCCGCCTCCCACTGGGCGAGGAACGCGACAGACCCCCGGACCCAGACGTCGTGGAGCGGTCTGACGCCGGCGGGCACCTGCTCCCACGCCGGGGCCGCCTCCACGAGCGACCACCGCCCCACCTCGGACAGTTCGTCGTCGTCGACGGCGAGGACCACGAGGGGGTTCTCCGCGCCGTCGTTGCCGGTCAGGTACGCGATGCCGTCGCGGAGCAGGCAGTTGTGAATCGGGTACGGCGTCTCGAAGAAGGTCAGTTCACGGGGGGCCGCCGGGTCCGTCACGTCGACCAGGAACACGCCGCGTATCGCGTTCGGCGTGGGATTGGCGGGCCCTGCGACGAGCAACCGGTCGCCGGAGACCGAGACGTCCTGGATGCCCCGGAGTGGGCCGTTCTCGCGGTCGGAGAGCAGGTCCCGGCGCTCGGCCAGCGCCCGCGGCCTGTCTGGGGCCGAGACGTCGACGGTGACGTACCCCGTCTTCGCGGCCACGTACGCGGTCTGGCCGTCGTCGCCGACGACGGCTTCGGTGCTCCCCTCCACGTCCAGGCGGCCGTACGGACGGTACGCTCCCGGGTGACCGCTGGCGACCCTCGGCCCGGTTGCGAGTCCGACGCCGACGCCGGCGAGGGCGGCACCCGTTCTCAGGAACTCCCGGCGGTGCATACCGGCCTCTGGGACTGCGAAGGAAAAAGACCGTCGCGCGTCGGTTCCTCGGGGAACCGCGGGCCGTCGGTCGAAACGCCCCGTCCTACAGTCGGGACCGGTCGCCCGTTCCGCCACCGGCGAACCGGTCGAAACGCCCCGTCCTACAGTCGGGACCGGTCGCCCGTTCCGCCGGTCATCGCACTCGCCAGGGCGCCCTTGACGACGACTTCGTCGCCGAGTTCGGTCAGCCTGATGTCCGGCACGTTTATCATGACCATGTCGTCCATCACTTCGCGGACCGGGTCGACCACGTACTCCGGGTTGCGGAGCGCGACCGCTCCGCCGATGTAGACGACTATCGGCGCGTACGCCTGGATGATGCTGGCGATGCCCATCGCGTTCCAGTGGTTGAACTGGTTCACGACGTGCCGGGCGAACTCGTCGTCCTCGACGTGATCGAAGATGTCCTTCGCCGAGAAGTCCGGGTCCTCTACCGGGAGGACGGTGTCGACCGGGTCCTCCTCGTGGAGGCGGCGCGCGTAGTGCGGGAGGTTCTTGCCCGAGCACATCCCCTCCCAGTGGCCGTCTTTCCCGCACCCGCAGGTGACGAACCCCTGCGGGTCGAGGGTCATGTGTCCGATTTCGCCGGCGTTCCCGTCCCACCCCGAGAGGACGTTCCCGTCGACGCAGACGCCCGCGCCGATGCCCGTCGAGATGGTGACGTACACCATGTCGTCCGGGTTCCGGTCGCTGTGGAACCGCTCGCCGATGACGCCCGCGTTCGTGTCGTTGTGGAGGTACACCCGGTCGGTCTCGAGCAACACGGACAGCGGTCCGGTCAGCGGAATCCGGTCGATGCTATCCGGGAGGTTGGCCGGGTCCTCGACGGTGCCCTCGCGGAGGTCGAGGGGACCGATGGCCGCGATACCGCACGCGACGGCGTCCTCCGGTTCGATTCCCGCCTCGGCGCAGGCTTCCCGGGTGACACTCAGCACGGCTTCCGTGACGGCGATACCGGTCGGCCCGCGCGGCGTCCCCCGCTTGCTCTTTGCGATGATCGTTCCTTCGTCGTCTCCGACGACGGCACGTACGTTTGTCGCCCCGAGGTCGACGCCCACGTAGTAGGCCATCACTCGGGTTAGCGACCGCCCGGCACTTAATTCAGCCGTTTCTCATTACGCCGCGAGTAAATATTCCCTCGCCGAGTAAACTCTGAATCGCAGTGTTTCGGCGACCCGGGGCGGCCGCCGCTGGTCGCCCGGCCGGGAACCGTCCATCGCCGTCCTGTCGGCCTTCCTCGCCCCGTGCGACTCGGTCCGTCCCCGTCACCCGGAGCTGTTGTTGCTCGGCAGGTTGGGAATGAGCCACGACAGGAACGCGTCGGGGCTCCGGGTCTGCAGCCAGACGGTGCCCGGACCGGTGAACTCACACACCAGACCCTCGCCGCTGAACAGGGTGGACTTGAGGCCGCCGACGCGCTTCACGTCGAAGGACGTCGACTCCTCGAAGGCGACGACGTGGCCCGTGTCGACGGTGTAGCGCTCGCCGGGGGCGAGTTCGACTTCGTGAATCGCCCCGTAACTCGACAGGAAGGCCGCGCCGGTCCCCTCCAGTTTCAGGAGGAACAGGCCCTCGCCGCCGAAGAACGTGCGGCCGCCCCCGAACTTCGTGTCAAGGTCGAGTTCGGGGCTCGACGCGATGTACGACCCGGACTGGACCAGCAGCGTCTCGTCCTCCATGTCGCGTCGGACGACGTCGCCGGAGAGCGCCGGCGCGAGCGTCACTTCCCCGGCTTCGCGGGCGTGGAACGTGTTCTGGAAGAACGACTCGCCGCCGAGGACGTTGCGCTTGAGCGACCCGAGGAGGCCCCCGCTGGCCTTCGTCTCTATCTCGATGCCGTCGCTGTAACTCACCATCGCACCCGCTTCCGCTTTGATCGATTCGTCGGCGTCCAGGCGAACCGTCAGGAGGGCGTAGGAGGGCCCGTAGTCGATTTCGTGCTGCATCAGACGTACACACTCCGGCGAAACGTATCTACTTTCCTGCCTGTGTGACTGTCTCAGTCGCAGGGCCGGGGAGCGAATACGGACTCGGGGAGAGAATCGCTACTCCTTACGCGGGGCGTTCGGGTCGGACGTACGTGACGGGGGCGGGCGCGTTGAACAGTACCTCTTGGGCGGTGCTCCCGAAGACCGCTTTCCCCGCCGGGGAGCGCTTCCGCCCCCCGACGAACACTCGGTCGACGTTCTCCTCGCGGGCCAGTTCCAGGATGGCGTCGCCGTGGTCGCCGATTGCGCCCCGGACGGCGTAGTCGACGCCCGCCGTCTCGAACTGGTTGACGATGTCGCGGACGGTGGCGTGACGCGCCGCCACGTCGTCGGCAGACACTTCGGCTCGCTCCGTGTCGAACTCGAGTCTGTCGAGAGCGTTCTCGTACTCGGCCCGCGTGAAGACGTGGGCGAGGACGACGGTGGCGTCGGCCGGCTCGGCCACCTCTATGGCGGCGTGGGCGAGTTCGTCGGTTCGGTCGCTGTCTTTCGGTCCGACTGTCAGTAGCGCTCGGTGGAGGGTCATCACCTGTCGTACCCGGTCTCGACACTTAAGTCTGCGGATTGTTTACTCTATCTTGAATAAACTTTCGTGTGGCCTCTTCGTCCGCTCCCGGTCCGTTGGGGCGGCCGATAACCTCCGGGGAATCGGCCGCCCGGAGGCAGGGGCCGGGGGCGTCCGGAACCACGAAACGCTTTGTGGGGCCCCGCCCAGGGTGTGGTATGCAGACACCAGACCTCTCGGGGCGCGTCGCCCTCGTGACGGGCAGCGCCAAGGGTATCGGTCGAGCGCTCGTCCTCGGCCTGGCGGCGGCCGGCGCGTCGGTGGCGGTCCACTATCACACGAGCGACGAGGCGGCGACGGAGACGGCGGCCGAAGCGCGAGAGCGCGGTGCGCCCGCAGTCGCGACGGTCAGCGGTGACGTGACTGACCCGGACAGCGTCGACGCGATGTTCGCGTCGGTGACCGACGACCTCGGTCCGGTCGACGTCCTCGTCAACAACGTCGGCGACTTCGCGCCCCAGCACTGGGAGGACATCCCCTTCGAGACGTGGCAACGCGTGATAGAGACCAACTTCTACGGGACGTACCTCTGCTCGAAGCGGGCGCTCCCGGCGATGCGCGAGTCCGGGTACGGCCGCATCGTCAACGTGGGCTACGCGGGAAGCGAGAAGGCGCTGGTGTACCCCAAGAACTTCCCGTACTTCGTCGCCAAGACGGGCGTCCTGATGTTCACCCGCATGCTCGCGAACGACACCGCCGACGACGGCATCACCGTCAACGCCGTCTCGCCGTACGTCGTCGAGAACTCCGCGGAGTTCCCCGACGAGGCCCCGCGCGGTCGCTGGGCCACGTACGACGACGTTCTGCAGGTGGTGTTGTTCTTCCTCGACGAGGGGAGCGAGTACATCAGCGGCGAGAACGTCGAAGTCGACGGCGGGTGGCTGCCGGAGTCACTGTGACGTCGCCGTCAGGGTCGGTGGCCGGGCGCGACACGTCCGGAACCTCGAAAAGCAGATTGCCCTGGAGTCGGGCGCGTCCCCAAGATGACGGGACCGACGGCGCGACCCTCAGTAGTCGGGTGCGTCGTCCTCGACGGCGCGTTTCATCGAGTCCCGCCGTGACTTGGCGTCGCGTCCGGTGACCTCGAGGAGGAAGTCGTTCTTGGCGTCGACGGCTTCGCCGGCGGCCTCCAGTTCGTCGGGGCCGAGTTCCGTCGGGTCGGCCTCCTCGAACTCGACGCCCAGTTTGTCCTTCTTGCCGCTGTACTGGACGGCCCCGGCGACGACGCGCTTGAACACGGGATTGGACGGCTCCTCGACGACGTAGAGATCGCTCCCCTTGTACTCCTCGGTGGCGGTCACCGGCCCGAAGTAGTCCTCGATTAGCCCCTCGAGGTCGGGCGCGTTCTCCTCCAGCGTCTCACCCCGTCGCATCTTGTACTCCTTCATGAGATGTCGTTTGGTAGGCGATGGTTTACCTGTTTCGTCAGACGGCCGCCCGCGTCCCGCTGACCGTTCGTCCGCGACGGGTCGGCGCCCGCCCGACCGGCGTCGGGGCTGGCGAGATTTCGGGTCGGCGTCGAGTCGACGCACGCTCCGTCGAAGGCGACCGCGCAGTCGCGGCGGAGAACTCTCCCGAAGCAGATGTCTGGTTGGCGACGGCGGGCCGGTGTCTGGGTGGGCCTGGAGCGACGCGGTGTGGACCTGGAGCGACGCCGTGGGGCCCGGAGACGACGCCTACAGTTCCCGTTCGCCGATGTACCCGCGGTGGCAGTCGGGGCAGATGTCGCCGGGCCGCATCGACGAGCGGACCGTCGGCCAGGTCGTGTGGCAGTTCGGGCAGAAGAACTCGGTCCGGCCGGCGCCGACGCTCGACTCCACCGAGCGACCGTCGGTGCCCACGAACTGCTCTTCGACCTCTCTGGCGTCCTCGCGGGAGACGTAGGCCGTCTCGCCGTCGGCGCTCCCGGCCGACGATTCGAGCGACCCGTTCGACTCGGGCGTCAGCCCGTTCCCGCTGAACGAGACGTTCGTCACCTCGCTCCCGTCGTCGGGTTCGGCGTCGAATCCCTCGTCGGGGCCGTCGTGTTCCGGCCAGGCGACGTCACCGCGGTCGCCCTCGTCGTCGGCCGGCACGTCGTCGTGTTCCGGCCAGGCCGTGGGGTCCTGGGCCTCGACCTCGGCCGCCTCCTCGGCGTCGATGAACTCCGCGTCGTTGATCACGTCCTCCGGGTCCGGCGCCACCGCGTCGCCGTGGGGGTCGACGTCCGTACTCGGGTTGTCGAGTTCGGCGTCCACGCCCGGTTCCGGGTCTGGGGATTCGGCGTCCGGGCGCACGTCGTCGCCCGTCCACTGTTCGCGTTCGTCCGCTGGCGCCTCCTCGTCGAGGATGACGCCGTCGTCCTCCTCGGGCGACTCCGGCGGTTCGAACTCCTCGTCCGCGCCGACGGGTTCGTCCACCTCGACCGGTTCCCCCTCGGCCGATTCGATGTGGGTCGCCGCCGGTTCGGTCTCCGCGTCGTCCACTGCCGGGTCCGCCTCGGCGCGTTCCGGGTCGACGCCGTCGTCGACCGCCGGCTGTTCGTGCGCCGGTGATTCTGCGCTCGTCGGCTGTTCGTGCGCCGGCGACTCGGCGCTCGCCGGGTGGTCTCCCGGTTCGTCGACGGCCTCACCGGCCGCTGTGGCCGTCTCGTCGAGACCGACCTCCTCGGCCGACCGGATGGAGGTTACCTCCTTGTTCTCCGAGAGCACCCGCTCTTTCCCACACCTGCTGCACGTCTCGACTTCCCGGATGGTGACGACCATCTCGTTCCCGTCCTCCTCTCGCTCGCGCTCGACGTCGGTCTCTCCGAAGTCGTGCCCGAGCAGACACCTGAGTCCCATTGCCTTCCGGTTCCGGACTCTGAGACTAAAAGCTACCTGCTGTGTCTGACGCTCGGCTGACGCGCCGCGGCGATTCCGCGGGCGGTACAAGTAAACCACCCCCGGCCGATGGGTAAGCTATGAGAGCGCGGCGGGAGTTCCGGAACCGCAAGGACATCGACGTCGAAATCCTCGACGCGCTCGTGGACCGCGCCGAGGAGGGGATGACGGTCTTCGAGCTGCGAGCGGCCGTCGACGCCGACATCGACGCCCTGGAAGAGGCCCTCGCTCGCCTGAAGGACGACGGTCTCATCTCGGTCCAGGACGCGGGCGAACGAGTGGTCATCATGCCCGACGACCGGGTCATCCCGGACCCGGGCGAGGAACTGAACGACGACGACCGGAGCGTCCTCGACGTGGTCCGCGAGAAGCTAGGGTTCTAGGCCGCCGTCAGCCTCCGCGCCGACCGAGAGCGACAAGTCGCCGACCACGACCGACAAGTCGCCAACCACGACCGACCAGTCGACGCGGCACCCGGCAGGGACAGTCACGGACGTTATGCCGCCGGGTCCCCACTGGACGTGTAATGACTGTCGCAGGCGACCTCCACGAGGATCACGGCGCGGTCTTCGAGACGCACGGCGGGCGTCGCGTCGCGTCACACTACGGCCGCCCGGAGCGGACCCACCGGGCCGTCCGCAACGGCGTCGGCGTCATCGAGATGGGGTACGGGGTGGTCGTCGTCCGCGGCGACGACCGCGTCGAGTTCCTCGACAACACCGTCTCGAACCGCGTGCCGGCGTCCGACGGGGACGGCGTCTACGCGCTCCTGCTCGACCCGGACGGCCGCGTCGAGTCGGACATGTACGTCTACAACGCCAGGGAGCGTCTCCTCGTGTTCACGCCCCCGTCGGTCGTCGACTCCCTCGTCGCCGAGTGGCAGGACCGGGTGTTCGTCCAGGACGTCACTATCCGGGACGCGACCGGCGAGTTCGCCGTCTTCGGGGTTCACGGCCCCACGGCCACCGAGAAGGTCGCCACTGTCCTCGCGGGGGCCCCAGCCCCCGAACCGCCCCTCTCGTTCGTCCGCGGGTCGATACGCGACCGGGGGGTCACCGTCGTCGCGGCCGACGCGCCGACCGGCGAGGAGGGGTACGAAGTCGTCTGCACGGCCGAGGACGCCCACCGCGTGTTCGACAGCCTGCTCACGCACGGCATCATGGCGGTCCCCTTCGGCTACCGGACCTGGGAGACACTGACCGTCGAGGCCGGGACGCCGCTGTTCGAGGCGGAACTCGCCGGCCGGATTCCGAACGTCCTCGGCGTCAGGAACGCGCTGGACTTCGAGAAGGGCTGTTA
>JBEPXT010000035.1:0-27201 GCA_041641795.1 Salinigranum sp. | reverse complement strand
GAGGACGTGCCGACCGACCGGGTCCGGGCGCAGTTCGACGTCACCCTCCTCGGCGTCCACCGCCTGACGCGGGCGGCACTGCCCCTCCTCAGGGAGTCGAGCGGAACCGTCGTCACCGTCTCCAGCATGGCGGCCCGGTTGCCGGTGCCGGGGGCCGGCGTCTACGCCGCGTCGAAGGCCGCCGTCGAGGCGGCGGGCGACGCGCTCCGGGCGGAAGTCAGGCGGCACGGCGTGGACGTGGTATTGGTCGAACCCGGACCCGTGGAGACGAACTTCCGGGCCCGCCGCGAAGCAGCGATGGCCGACCTGGAGCAGACGGCGGCCTACGAGTGGGTGTACGACCGCCACCGGGGAGCGACGACGCGCGGGTCGCTGTTCGGAGACGTGACGGCCGCCGACGTGGGGCGGACGATACTGGGGGCGGCGCAGGCCGAGAATCCGCCGGCCCGAGTGCCCGTCGGCTGGCGCGTCCGGGCGGCCATCGCGCTGGGGTCGGTGCTTCCGGACGAGTGGTACGACCGGGTCGTCGCGTGGCTGTGGTCGCGGTGAGAGGAAACCCGAGTCGAGAGACGTCGAACGCTACGATACGCCCCCTCGTCGGTTACGCCTCGGTGGGAACCACGAAGTAGGTGCCGTAGGTCGTCACGCCCGAACCCTCGTCGCGGAACTCCAGGGAGAGGACGAGGAAGTTACCGTCGTCCCACGCCGCCTTGTCCTTGTCGAAATCCGAGAGGGAGACCCGGAGGTCGACGGTCCCGGTCGGTGGGTCGATGGCGGGCGCGAGTTCGTAGTAGGGGTCGCCGAGTGCGAACTCGTAGGTGTCGGATTTCGGGGGATACGTGAGCGTCACGTTCACCGCCCGCGCGCCCTTGCTCGCGCCCTGGGCGTTGGCCGACATGAAGTTCGCGCGAACGCGGGTGATTTCGAGATCGGCCGTCCCCGCGTTGTCGAACGTCACGTCGATGTGAACCGCGTCGGCGTCGTTGTCGACCGCGTACGTCGCCGACTGGTAGACGAACACGTCCTCGCCGGTCGGGTTTATCATGCTCCCGAGGTCCAGACCGCTCCCGGAGAGTATCGCGGCCAGCTGGCTGTTGCCGGCGGTCACGCGGTGGGTGACCGTCTCGTAGGGCGTCTCCACACCGTCTCCGTCGTCGTCGACGCTGGCGGTGACGGTGTACGTCCCGTCGCTGTCCGGGACAAAGGATACCGTCGCGCGCCCGGATTCGTCCGTCACGACCGAGGGCAGCGTCGGGGTGAAGTCGACGGTGACGCCATCGACCGGGTTGTTGTACTGGTCGCGGGCCTCCACGGTGAGGTCGACGCGTTCGCCGACGGCGACAGTGGTGTCGGTCGTCCCGACGGGAACGAGGTACGCGGCGGTCCGGTCGGGAATCGCGCCGCCGACGCCCAACCTGGCGATGCGCAGGCGGTAGTCGCCCTGCGCGAGTTCGAGCGTCACGAGGCCCGGACCGGCGTCCGTGACGTCGACCACCCGCCCGCCCTGGCCGACCATCTCGCCGTCGTCGTCGAGCCACGCCCGCCACTCGGCGGCGGGGAGGTCGCTGGGCACGGTGACGAGGACGTTGTCGCCGCTCCCGTCGTCGCTGACGGTAACCTGCTGTGACGGCGCTGAGAGGGGGACCAGGTCGACGTTCGTCGGGTCGACGGCGTTCCGGTGCAGGTCGCCGTCGACGAGAACCAGCGTGATGCGGTTGCCGTCGACGAGACTCACCCGGTCGACGAGCACGGCCGCGTCGAACGCCCGGTACTGGACCGACCCCTCGTAGACGGCGACGCCGGCGTGGCGGTACTCGTTGTACCCGGGTTCGTACACCAGCGCACGGGTGGACAGGTCGGGCGGCGCCGTCGACCAGTAGGACTCGGCGTTCGACTCCGCGAAGGCGACGTTCTCGAACGAGACCGAATCGGGGTCCGTCAGCCGCAGGGTGCCCGAGGCGGGCGGCGGGTTGACGAAGAGGAACCGCGAGGGGTAGGCGACCCCCGTCTCGACGGCGATGGTCTCCCCGACGCCGGTTGCGGCCACGCGGGTCGTAGTCGCCCCGACGGCCTCGAAGTCCTGCTGGAGCCGCTGGCTGTGTTCGAACTCGACGGACTCGTTCCAGACGGGGACGGCGCTGACCTGTAACAGGACGACCAGCGAGACGACGAGAGCGAACGTGAGAATGAGGCCCAGCAGTTCGCTGACGCCGCGTCTGTCCGCGTCGAGCGACGACCCGCGGCCGGGCCGCGCGGGGACCAACCGGTATGGGCGGGACGAGGGCGATGCGGTCGATTGGTTCGTGGTATCAGTGGTCATAGGTACGGTGAGTGGATTCGCGTGATTGGTGTGGTCCGGCGTCCCGTTCACACGAACAGGAACGCGAGCAGTGCGAGCGAGACCAGCGCGATGCTGTACTTCAGTCCGGAGAGCGCCTCGTTGTCGGCCAGTTTGCCGGCGAGCAACCCGCTGCCGACGCCCTGGACGACTGCCGAGTGGAAGAACACCATCCGGTAGGTGTCGACCGGAACCGCGCCGACGTTGATGGGCATCGCTGCGCCGGACGACGTTTCCACGGCCGGCAGTTCCGAGAGCGGGGCCAGGTAGCTCGCGCCGAGCAGCAGGATGACGAACAGGTACACCAGGTACCCGATGACCACGATGGCGACGTAGGAGTTCATCGACCGCCGCCGGGAGCGTTCCAGTTTGTACCGGTTGCGCGAGTCCTCGGCCGCGACGGAGAGCACCCGGGAGAGGTCGCCGCTCGACTGGCCGCCCTTGGCGATGAGCCTGACGACCCGTCCGAGTTGCGGCACCGCAAGGCGGTCGGCGAACGCGCCGAGCGCGCCGGCGGTGTCGTGGTTCCACGAGACGTCGTTGTGGAGCTTCCGGAGTTCGCGGGCGAGGATGCCCGACGACCAGCGCGCGACCAGCGCGAGGGCCTCCGGCAACGGAATGCCCATCTGGTTGGCGCTGGAGAGCACGTTCAGCGTGTCGGGGAACCGACGCTCGATGGCGCGCTCCCGGTGTCGCCGGTGCTCGTGGAACGCCGACATGGGGACGGCGACGACGGCGAACGGCAGGAGCACCAGCCACGCAGTCGTCGCGACGGGGCGGGTCACGAACGCCTCGACCGACGGCGTCGCCAGGTTCAGGGCGACGACGCCTCCGAGCGCGACCAGCGCCAGCGGCAGCGTCACCGTCAGCGAGAGCGTCGGCTGGCGGCGGAGGAGCCGAATCGGGTTCTGGAGCAGACGGGCGACGTCGGCCAGAATTCGGTCCCGGCGGTAGACGTCCAGTCGGACGTCGGGTACGTCGACGTGGCCGCCGTCGGTCGCCACCGACCGGTCGGTCCCGCCGGTCCAGTGGTCCTCGCGCAGCCGCCGAATCTCCGTCCGGACCAGCGCGCCGACGTCCAGGGCGACGGCGCGGAGTTCGTCCATCGGCGTGACCCGGAGCGCCGGCGCCGACGCGTTCGGCGAGTACGGGCGCGAGATGGCGTCGACCAGCAGGAGGAATCCGGCCATCCCGAGCGGGAACACCAGGTACGTGAGCGCGAACAGGTGGACGAGCGTCTGGCCGCCCAGGAAGCTGATGACGATGAGCGTCACGATGAGCAACAGGGGCGCGGCGACGAACGCGGCGATGAATATCTCGGAGAACATCGAGAGGGTCTCGATGAAGTCCTCCTGCTCCTCCATCGCCTCCTCGACGTACGTCTCGCTCTCCTCGTCGAGGAAGCGGGTGACGTCGCCGCCGGAGTCGAGCACCGTCAGCAGGTCGTCGAGGAACTGTTCGAGGTTGGTGCTGGGGGTGAGGTTGCGCGTGTTCCGGAGCGCGGTGTAGAGGTCGTTCCCGAACAGGTCCATGTCCCTGACGACCATGTCGAACTCCTTCGAGACCTCGCTGTAGTCGTCGGTGGCCGCGATGGACCGGAGCACCTCGAGGAAGTTCATCCCCCCGTAGGAGAGCGCGTACATGTAGATGATGGCGTGCGGGAGCACCACGTCGATGGTCCGCCCGCGGACTCGGGTCCGGCTGAGCGGGAGGTAGTACCGGACCACCAGCGCCGACCCGCCCACCAGGAGCGCCGACAGCGCCGTGAGCGCCGCGCTTCCGAGCAGTACCCGGTGTTCCGCCAGGAGCGCGACGAGGGGCGTCGCGCGAACGGTGACGGGGCTCTGGACCGACGAGAGGACCCCGCCGTACACGAGGACGAGCGAGAGCAGGAGTCCGAACAGGACGCCGCCGAGAGTCGCGTACGCGGCGTACCTGACCGTCTCGGTCATGTAGTCGTCGTACGTTCGGCCGTACCGCGCCTGGTTGAGCCAGCGCTGGAGGTCACGGAACCGCGCGGGGTGGGTCTTGAAGTACGCGCGGACCGGCCCGTACTGCTCGCGGAGTTTCTCGCGCTGTTCGGCGGCCAGGTCCACGTCGGTCGGGAAGTACTGACCCACCTCGTACTGGGGAAGCGGTATCGAGTCGGTCGACCGCCCGCCCGGCGTCATCGCGCGTCACGCTCCGCGTCGGGCGTCTCGGCCATCTCGTCCGCTGCGTCGGGCACCGACGTCGCCCAGTCGTCGTCGGGACTGTCTTCGAGGTCCGGAACCTCGAAGAGTTCGTTCAGCAGCGTGTCCCACGGAACCTCGGGCTCTGGGTCGTCGTCCCCGTCGGCGTCGTCGGCGCGGGCGTCTCCGTCCACGTCGGTTCCGCCGTCGTCAGATTCGCTCCACGCATCGACGACCGTCGGAAGGTCCTCGTCCGCGCGCACCCTGGCGAGCACGGCGTCGGGGTTCTTGGTGTACGCCTGGATGGTGGCGGCCACCTCGCAGTAGTCGCGCACGTCGTACTCGACGAGGTACCGGAGCACGTCGGCCCGGTCGCGGAGTTCCCGGTCGACGTCGGCCGCGGACCACCCGCGCTCGGCGGCGATTTCGGTCAGGACGCGCGACTCGCCGACCTGTTCGTGGACGTCGGTCACCGCGTCGCGGGCGAACATCGGGTTGAGTTCCACCTCGGACCCGGTCTCGGTGCTCACCAGTTCGGTGACGTCGACGTTGCGACGGACGCGGTCCTCGCCCTGGTAAATCTGGCGCTGGACCGAGACGATGTCGAGGCCGTCGAGCATCTGCGTCGGGACGCCGAGAGGTTCGTTCTGCATCCGGTTGAGCACGCCCTCGACCGAGTCGGCGTGGAACGTCGAGTAGGCCGTGTGGCCCGTGGCGATGGCGTGGAAGAACGTCAGCGCGACGCGCTGTTCGGTCCGAATCTCGCCGACCAGCAGGTACTCGGGGCGCTGTCGGAGCGCCGCCTGCAGGAGGGCGTACATGCTCACCTCGCCGCGGCCGTCGGCGGTGAAGGTGTCGCGCGTGACGCTCTGAATCCAGTTGTCGTGGGGGAGCGTAATCTCGCGGGTGTCCTCGATGGAGACGACTTTGCTGTTCTGCGGGATGAAAAACGACACCGCGTTCATCGACGTGGTCTTGCCGGACCCGGTGCCGCCCGCGAACAGCAGCGACTTGTTGTTCTCGATGGCGAGCCAGAAGTACGCCATCTCCTCGACGCTGAAGGTGTTCCACCGGACGAGGTCGACCGGCGTGTACGGAACCTCGGAGAACTTCCGTATCGTGAAGTTGGACCCCCGCGTCGAGATGTCGGTGCCGAGGGTCAACTGGACGCGCGACCCGTCGCTGAGACTCGCGTCCACCAGCGGGTCGGAGATGGAGATGGGTTTGCCCGCGCGCTGGGCCAGTCGGACGGTGAACGAACTCAGTTCCCCGTGGGCGAAGACGACGTTCGTCACCAGGTCGCGGTAGCTACCGTGGTAGACGAAGACTGGTATCTCGTCGCCGTCGCAGGAGATGTCCTCGATGCCCCCGTCGCGCATCAGGGGGTCGATGGGTCCCATGTGGATGAAATCGCGGAGGAGGTAGTAGAGCAGTTTGTGCAGCGACCCGTCCTCGACGGTCGCGGCGTGGTCCATCATGACGGCTTTCGCCTCGCCCCCGAAGACTGTCGCCCGGTCGCCGTCGTGGTCGAGGTCCCTGTAGAGGAGTTTGTTCCGGAGAATCTTGGTCAGGTCCCCGTGGACGTACGTCTCGAAGTCGTCCAGGACCGGTTCGGAGACGTGGTACTCGTAGTCGGCGCCCGCGGCGTCGTAGAGGACAGTCACGAACGCGAAGGGCTTGTTGACCCAGTAGTGTTCGACCGCCGTCCGGCCCTCGAGGAACCCGAAGTCGAACCACCGGTGGTCGACGAACGATTCCGACGGGGCTGCGGCGAACTCCGAGTCGAGGTCTGCCTCGGCGTAGTACGCGTTCACGTCCGCGAGGACGGCGTCTCGAAGGGTCCAGGGGGCGTCTTCGTCGTCGCCCCCGACGTCGATTGGTTCGTGCGTCTGGGTTACCGCCGGGAGTCCGGCAGGGTCGGCCGTGGCCGGGACCGCACCCACCCAGGGAGAGAGGTCCGCGGCGCCGGTGCCGCCGTCGGGTCGGAGCGTCTCGTACCTGACGGCGTCCGGAGTGGCGGTGTTCGTGTCGTCATCCATCAGTGTCACAGTTCACTGAATGTCAAATCGAGTAGTAAGTATGAACGCGATACCCGGCGTTACCGTCGTACTTCCGGACGAACGTATCGCCCCCCGAGAACTGAATCTCGCGGACCGGAAACCGAACGCCCGCACAGCGGTACGCCAGCCCTACCGGGCAGGACCAGTCGGAACCGCGTCAGTACGCCGGCCGGAATCGCGTCTCGCTGACGACGAACTGGCCGCGACCCGGGTGGCCAGGCGGACACGCCGCCGCCGACGGGACGGCGCCCGTCGGCCCGCGAGTGACGTCGATGTAGCAACTGCGAGTAGCGGCGCGGAAGGGCGCTGTGACACCGTCTCGCTCGGAGACTCCCGACCGGTCGTCGCCCGTTCGAGAACCGCGCCGGGAGGGCCGCGTCGTGGAGCGCGACTGTCAGAAACGGGTCTGCGAGGGACGAAGTTTCAAGACTGCACGGGGAGAACAGTGACGTGGCTATGGATATTGCTGATATTGCGACTCCTGACTTCGTGGAAGTAGACGCCGAGGAGCGGCTGGGCAAAATCCGCGCCATCTTCGAGCGAGAGAAGCCCCGGGGTATCATCGTCACCGACGACGGCGAGTACGCGGGCGTAATCGGGGAGAAACAGCTGGTCAACTCCCGGCTCGAGGACGACGCGAAGGCGGCCGCCGTGATGAAGTCGGCGCCGAAAGTCTCGCGGACCGAGGACGTCCGCGAGGCCTCCCGCATGCTCGTCGAGGGCGACACGAGAATCGCGCCGGTCTACGAGGGCGAGTCCCTCTACGGCATCGTCGCGGGGGACGCCATCCTCGAGGCGGTCCTCGAGAACCTCGACGCGCTCACCGTCGACCAGATTTTCACCGAGGACGTCGTCACGGTGGGCGAGAAGTCGCACATCGGCCAGGCTATCAACCGACTCCGCGAGAACGGCATCTCCCGCCTGCCCGTCGTCGACGACGACGAGAAGCTGACCGGCGTTCTCACGACTCACGACATCGTCGAGTTCGTCGTGCGCGACCAGGACCGACAGGGCCGCCACGACCGACGGGGCGACATCGACCGCATGCTCGACCTGCCGGTGTACGACCTGATGAGCAGTCCCGTGCTGACGGCGACGCCCGGGGAGTCCGTGCAGGTGGCCGTCGAGCGCATGTTCGAGAACGACATCGCCGGGCTGGTCGTCACGCCCGAGGACGACGACACCGTCGTCGCGGGCGTCCTGACCAAGACCGACGTCCTCCGCGCGCTCACCTACACCGAGGAGGACCAGATGGACGTCCAGATTACGAACATCACGCTGCTGGACACCATCACGCGCGAGGAAATCGTCCAGGAGATAACCAGCGTCGTGGACAAGTACCAGGAGATGCAGGTCCACCACGCCCACGTCCGGTTCCACGAGCACAAGGAGAAGCTCCGCGGGACCCCGCTCATCGCCTGCCAGATTCGGCTCCGGACGAGCCACGGCCAGGTCGCCGGGTCCGGCGAGGGGTACGGCGCGGACCACGCGTTCCACGTCGCCCTGGACAAACTGGAGCGGAACGTCCTGGAGCTGAAAGGACTCAACGCCGACGAGAAGTACCGGGGCCAGTTGCTCCGCAAACTCGGCGAACTGTAAGGGTCGGTCCGCCGCCCCGCCCTCGCCCCGTCCCGGATTCTCACAGCGGACCAGGCCCGGTCAGCAGTCGCACAGACCGATGGCGAACTAGAACTCCTCGCTCGCTTCGAGGCCGGCGTCGGTGATGCGGAACGTCGCCGTCTCGCCGGCGGCGCGAGACTGGTGTTTCTCCAGCGTCGCGCGTCGGTTCCCGCCGCGGAACCTGTCGAGTCGGAGGACGGTCCCCGTCCAGTGTTCCAGGGTGTGCCCGCCGAGCGGTCGGACGCGGTCGGTGTCCGGGTCGGTGAACACCTGGTTGGTGACGACCACGGCGAGGTCGTGTTTGCGGGCGAGCGACAGGAGGTGAGTGACCTGGCGGGCCACGCGCCGGAGCGCCTCGCCCTCGTCCTCGTCGTGGCGTTCGAGTCGGTAGTGGCCGGTGGCGCTGTCGAGGACGACGAGGTCCGCCCGCTCCGCGAACGCCTCCGCGTCCCGCACCGCCTCCTCCTGTTCGGCGAAGTCGTGAACTTCGCTGACGACCAGGCGCGAGGTGAGCGTCGACACTGGCGTCTCCCCGGCGGCCGCGTCGCTCACCTGGCGAAGCCGGTCGGTCGAGAGCCCCTCGGTGTCGATGTACACCGCGGTTCCCCCGTCCGCCGCGACCCTGACGGCGGTCACGAGCGCGACGTTCGTCTTCCCGGCCGCCGGCGGCCCGTACACCTGGGAGACTGTCCCCCGTTCGAATCCGCCTCCCAGGAGCGAGTCGAGCGGCTCACACCCGGTTTCGAGTCGGTCGGTCACGGACTGAGTTCGGTCGCTTTACGGGAAAAACGTATCCGTCCGGGCGCGTGCGACCGGGGGCATCGGCGACGGGTTCAGACGGGGCCGGCCGCTCCGGGCGAGTGGCGGTGCGACGCACGGTCGCGGCGCGGACGGGTGCGACATCCTTTAGCGCCGGCGGGGACAACCGCGGACGTGATCGTCGTCGCCACCGCGGACTTCGAACTCTACCACGACCTCGTGGGGGAACTGCGCGACCGGGGCGCGGTCTTCACCACGATAGAACCGGGCGCGGATCTCCCCGAGGGCGCGACGGTGGTGCTCTCGGGCGCCGACGAACCGGTTGCCGCCCCGGGCGTCGAGCACGTCGTGGCGACGACCGACGCGCCGCGAGAGGCCGTCGAGAAGGCCCTCGTCAGTATGCGCGGCGGCGAGGGCCGGACGGTCGTCGGCGTCGACCCCGGGACGCGCCCGGGAATCGCGGTGCTGTCGGGCGACGTCGTGGTCGCGGCGTTCCACGTTCCGCTGGCGGACGCCGTGGCGGTCGTCCAGCGCGAAGTCGCGGACGCCCCGGACCCGGTCGTCCGCGTCGGGGACGGCGCGCGAATCCAGGGCGCGACGATACTCAACGAACTGGAGGACGTGCGGGTCGAACTCGTCGACGAGACCGGGACGACCCCCTACCTCGGAACGGGGGCGCGGGGGATGGGCGACGTCCTCGCAGCGGTCAACATCGCCAGGCTGTCGGGCGACGTCGTCGAGTCCCGCGAGGTTGACCCCACAGAGGGCGAACTCCAGCGCATCAAAGACCGGTCGCGGCGACTGTCCGCCGACAACCGAACGATAGACGAGGGACTCGCCAGGCGCGTCGCCGCGGGCGACCTCACCGTCGAGGAGGCGCTGGACCGACACCGGCGGCGGACCGGCGACGGCGACGAGGACGCGGCCTGACCGTCCGGACCGGTGCCTGACGAGTGCGCTCGCGGGACGCGCCGCTCGCCGTCGAAGCGGGACGAAAAAATCGTCGGTCGGCGTCCGTCAGGCCGCGCTGGCGCTGCGCGCGCTCGTCTCGTCGCTGCCGATGCTGGCCGCGAACCGCTCGATGCCGAACAGGAGCCAGACGGCCATCCCAAGCGCGATGACCACTGGCGTGCTCAGCACGATGCCGAGCAGAACGACCAGTCCCCCGAGCATCGCTATTTTGCTATCGGTGCGCGTGCCGTCGAGTTGTGCTGACATGCGTGGTCACCTCGTTAGCCGAGCAGGTAGCGTACCCACCTGTTTTGCTTGACGAACGACAGCTGTTCCAGGTAGCCGTCCACGCCGAAGACGCGGCCGGCGCCTATCACGATGAGGGTGAGGAACAGCAGCATCCCCATCAGGTCGCTGTTGACGAACCCGTGCTCCCAGGCGCCGTTGCCGAAGTAGAAGAAGAACATCAACAGCGCCCCGAAGAAGCTGGCCAGGCGCGTCAGCGCCCCCAGGACGAGCCCCAGGCCGATGAGGAACTCGCCCACCGGAATCATGAAGTTGGTCAGTTCGAGCAGCCACGGCGTGGACGCGGCCCAGCCGAAGAAAGCCGACATCCACGGCGTGCCCCCGGCGTTCGCCAGGTACCCCGCTGCGCTGAACGGTTCAGCGGCGGTGAGCTTCCCCCACCCCGCGTGCAGGAACCACCATCCCGTCACGAGACGGAGGAATAGCGCCCAGTACGCCGTCCAGGGTCCCGAGAGGTTCAACGAGACCTCTTTGCCGAACAGTTTCGGACTCGCTTGGTAACTCATTGTATCGCCACCTCTGCAGTTCCGACTTGCGACTGTTGACAGTAATATACGGGAGCCGATTATCAGTTCCCTGGAAACTGCTTGTGTAACGAACGTACACCACCGGCCACGTCTGTCGATTCGGGGTTAAAAACTCCCGATTACAATCAACGTTGCCTGATAAAACCCGAGTCAGCCGGGCGCTCTCGGCGGCCTTCAGTCGTGGGAGAACCTAGAACATCCGACCGCGTTCGAAACGCGCGTTCGCGGTGAGAGTCCGTATCGTGTCCGCATTCGGAACGGTCGAACAGGAGTAGTCGTCGTCCGCCCCGACGGTCGGGCGATGGTCGTTCACTCGTCGTCCGTCGACCAGACGCGGTCGGCGACGCGGTTCTCCGCGCGCCGCATCACCTCGCGGACCGGGAGCGACGTCTCGCTCGCGGCGTCGGCCGCGTCGTCGTACTCCGCGCTCACGTCCACGACCGTTCCCGACTCGTCGGTGGCGACCTTGACGGCCACGGCGACGGTCGTGCCCTCCAGGTCGAGTTCGACCGTCTCCATCCGGCGGCGGGCGACCCATCGGTGCCCCGCACCGTGTTCCCGCACGCCGAGCGTGCCGGTCTCTTCGGCCAGTTTCCGGGCGACGCGGGCGGCGTCCTCGGGCTTGACGATGACCTTGACCAGGTGGCCGGGACGCGACTTCTTCATCGTCGCCGGCAGGATGGTGACGTCCCGCGCGCCGACCGTCGAGAGCGAGCGTTGCAGGTCGCCGAGTACCTCGGGAGAGGCGTCGTCGAGGTTCGTCTCGAGGACGGTTATCTCGTCGCGGTCGAGTCGGCTGCCGCCGTCGCCCACGACCGTCCTGAGCACGTTGGGCCGGTCCGGGAGGTCGTACCCGCCCGCGCCGTACCCGGTGGACTCGACGCGCAGTGCCGGGAGGCCGTCGACGCCGTCGGCGGCGTGCGCGAGGATTGCCGCGCCCGTCGGCGTGAGCAGTTCCCGGTCGACCGGGCCGCCCCGCACCGACCAGTCGGCCCCGCCGGCGAGTTCCATCACGGCGGGCGCCGGGACCGGATAGGTCCCGTGACTCATCGTCACTTCCCCACCGCCCACCGACAGGGGCGTCGTGACGACCCGGTCGGGGGCCAGGTCCGCGAGGAGCAGACAGGCCCCCACCACGTCGGCGATGGCGTCGTCGGCGCCGACTTCGTGAAAGTGCGTCTCAGCCGGGTCGGTTCCGTGAACCGCCGCTTCCGCGGCGGCGAGGCGGTCGAATATCGCCCCGGCCTCGCGCCGGACCGGCGCCGGGACGTCCATCTCGTCGAGGACCTCGTGAACCTCCGCGAGCGTCCGGTGTGGACCGCGACCCTCGGCGTGGCGGTGCGTCCCGTCCCCGTCGGGAGAATCGCCGCGGGCGTGGTCGCTCTCGTGAGAGTGACCGCCGGGAGCGTGGTCCTCGTGCGAGTGGACCTCGTCGTGCGAGTGGTCTTCGTCGTGCGCGTGGTCCCCGTCGTGCGAGTGGTCTTCGTCGTGCGCGTGGTCCCCGTCGTGCGAGTGGTCTTCGTCGTGCGCGTGGTCCCCGTCGTGCGAGTGGTCTTCGTCGTGCGCGTGGTCCCCGTCGGAGTGACCTTCCTCACCCCCGCCCGGAGCGTCTTCGGCGTCGTCTCCCGCCGCGGACGTCTCCTGAAGGAGAACGTCCACCGTCGTGGCCGCGATGCCTGCTTTCCTGACCGACCCTCGCTCGTACCGAACGTCGAGAGTCGCCTCGACGGGGCGGAGGGCCTCCGGGTCGGCGCCGGCGTCCAGGAGCGACGCGAGTATCATGTCGCCGCTGGCACCCATCCGGCCGTCGAACGCGAGCGTTCGCATAGAGGGTTCCTCGCGGCCACGGACAAAAGACTCTCGTCTGTCGTCGACGGGAGCGGAGAGCGCACGAGGGGGGAAAGGATTTGTACCGTAGAACCGTAGCGTGGAACAGACTAGCACCGTTCGAGACGGCCGAGGGGAGGTAGCAAAGCACTTATCCCACGCCGTCCCGGAAAAATCAGCAATCCCCGCGACAGAGACTAATCATTAATCATGAACGAGGTCCAACTCGAAGTGGCGAAAGCGTACCCGAACGACTCGGGTCGCGGCATCGCCCGTCTTGATCCGGACACGTTGCTCCATCTGAAACTTTCACCCGGTGACATCATCGAAATTGAGGGTGGGAAGAAGACGGCGGCCAAGGTGTGGCGCGCGGACCGGCAAGACTGGAACACAGACACGGTTCGAATCGACGGGTTCACGCGGCAGAACTCCGACGTCGGCATCGGCGAACGCGTAACCATCCGGAAGGCGGACGCGACGAAAGCCGAGCAGCTCGTCCTGGCGCCGCCTGAAGAGGCGAGCGTGCAGTTCGGGTCCGACGCGGCCGGCATGGTGAAGCGGCAGATTCTCAAGCGGCCGGTCGTCGAACGCGATATCGTCCCCGTGATGTCGAGCACGAACCACCCGTTCATGCGGTCGCCCGGCCAGGCGATTCCCCTCATCGCCGTGGAAACCGAACCGGAGGGGGTCGTCCTCATCACCGAGGATACCGACGTGGAACTCCGCGAGGAGCCGATTTCGGGGTTCGAGAAGACCGGCGGCGGCATCACCTACGAGGACATCGGCGGCCTCCAGAACGAGATTCAGCGGGTCCGGGAGATGGTCGAACTCCCGATGAAGCACCCGCAGATTTTCAAGAAACTGGGCATCGAGCCGCCCCAGGGGGTGCTGTTGCACGGTCCGCCGGGGACCGGGAAGACGCTCCTGGCGAAGGCCGTGGCCAACGAGACGTCTGCGAGTTTCTTCTCCATCGCGGGGCCGGAGATCATCTCGAAGTACTACGGGGAGTCCGAACAGCAACTCCGGGAGATATTCGAGGACGCCAAGGAGGAGTCGCCGTCTATCATCTTCATCGACGAACTGGACTCCATCGCGCCGAAGCGCGAGGACGTCACCGGCGAGGTCGAACGGCGCGTCGTCGCCCAGTTGCTGACGATGATGGACGGCCTGGAGACGCGGGGGCAGGTCATCGTCATCGCGGCGACCAACCGCGTCGACTCGGTCGACCCCGCGCTCCGTCGCCCGGGCCGGTTCGACCGCGAAATCGAAATCGGCGTCCCCGACGAGGAGGGGCGGACGGAGATTCTCCAGATTCACACCCGGGGGATGCCCCTCTCCGACGACGTCAACCTGGGTGACCTCGCCCACGAGACCCACGGGTTCGTCGGCGCCGACATCGAGTCGCTCACCAAGGAGGCGGCGATGAAGGCCCTCCGGCGGTACCTCCCGGAAATCGACCTGGACGAGGAGGACATCCCGCCGTCGCTCATCGACCGGATGATCGTCAAACGCGAGGACTTCTCCGGCGCACTCGGCGAGGTCGAACCGAGCGCCATGCGCGAGGTCCTCGTCGAACTCCCGAAGATAAGCTGGGAGGACGTCGGCGGCCTCGTCGAGGCCCAGGAGCAGGTCAAAGAGAGCGTCGAGTGGCCGCTGACCGACCGCGAGAAGTTCGAGCGGATGGGCATCGAACCCCCGAAGGGCGTCCTCCTGTACGGCCCGCCCGGGACGGGCAAGACGCTCATGGCCAAGGCCGTCGCCAACGAGTCCGAGGCCAACTTCATCTCCGTGCGCGGCCCGCAACTCCTCTCGAAGTGGGTCGGCGAGTCCGAGAAGGCCATCAGGCAGACCTTCCGGAAGGCCAGGCAGGTCTCGCCCTGCATCATCTTCTTCGACGAACTCGACGCCCTGGCCCCGAGCCGCGGCCAGGACATGGGGAACAACGTCTCCGAGCGCGTCGTGAACCAGCTGCTGACCGAACTCGACGGCCTCGAAGAGATGGGCGACGTGATGGTCATCGGGGCCACCAACCGGCCCGACATGATCGACCCGGCGCTCATCCGGTCCGGGCGGTTCGACCGACTGGTGCTCATCGGCGAGCCCGACGAGGAGGGCCGCGAGGAGATTCTCAAGATTCACACGAAGGAGAGTCCGCTGGCCCCCGACGTGAGCCTGCGCGAAATCGCGGAAATCACCGACGGGTACGTCGGCTCCGACCTGGAGAGCATCGCCCGCGAGGCGGCCATCGAGGCGCTCCGCGAGGACAGCGACGCCGCGGAAATCGAGATGCGACACTTCCGCAAGGCCATGGAGTCGGTGCGGCCGACCATCACCGACGACCTGATGGACTACTACGAGCAGATGGAAGACCGGTTCAAGGGCGGCGGCCGCGAACAGTTCGCCGAGCGCCGCGACGGACGCATCGGATTCCAGTAACGCGGTTCGCGTCGCCGTCTCGCGGGGCGGGGGCGCGGTCGACTCTCCTGCCGTATTCGAGTTTTGCGTGCCGGACCGGCATCGGTCGGTTTCCACGGCGAGCCGCGTCGCTACGGGACGCGAAGACGAGAGCAGAGAGACAGAAAAGCGGTCCGCAGACCGCGCCGATACCGGTGCCGCAGTCAGTAGATGAGTTCGTCGTCGTTCTCTGCCATGTAGAGTGCGCGCGCGGCGATGTTGACCGCGTGGTCGCCGACGCGTTCCAGGTCGCGCACCGTCAGCAGGAGACGATTGACGTTCGACATGACGTTCTCGACGGCCACGTCGTCGTCGTCGAAGGGGTCGCTCTTCATCAGGTCCCGCATCACGATTTCGCTGGCGTCGACGCACATCTCGTCGAGTTCGTCGTCGCTCTCGGCGACTGCGTAACAGCGGTCGACGTCCTCGGTCTCGTAGGCCTCCATCGCCTCCTGGAGCATCGAGAGCGTGTAGTCGCCGATGCGCTGGATGTCCACGTCCGGAAAGACGTCCTGCTCTGCGTCCTTCGCGTAGTGACCGAAGTTCGTCGCCAGGTCGGCGATGCGTTCGAGGTCGGTGATAATCTTGAACGAGGCGGCGATGAACCGGAGGTCCCCCGCGACGGGTTGCTGGAGCGCAATGAGGTCGATGCAGTCTTTCTCCAGGTCGAGGTACATCCGGTTTATCTCACCGTCGCCCTCGATGACTTCCTCGGCCAGTTGCTCGTCTTTCTGTTCCAGTGCGTCCAGGCCCATCCTGAGACGCTCGGCGACGACTTCGCTCATGTACAGGACGTCCTCCTTGAGCTCCTCCAGGGATTCCCTGTACTGGGTTCGTGGCATACCGCCGGCTACCTCGCCCAACCACCTAAGGGTTTGTGCCCCAGTTCTATTGTTATATTTAGTGATATATATTGCTCAATACGAAGTTCGGTATCACGGCGTCGCGACCGGGGCACGGGCGACGGGTCAGTGCAGCAGGGTGTCGTCGCTCTCTGCGAGGTAGAGGGTTCGGGCGGCGACGTTGACCGCGTGGTCGCCGACGCGTTCCACGTCGCGCACGGTCAACAGCAGGCGGTTGACATCCGTCAGCAGCGACTCCAGGCCCTCCGGCGCGGCGTCCATCTCGACGAGTCCGGTGAGTATCTGCGCGGCCACCGCCTCGCAGAGTCAGTCGAGTTCGTCGTCGCGGTCGGCGACCCGGAAGCACCCCTCGGGGTCCGGCGACGGGTCGGCGTATACCGCCAGCGCGTCCTCCAGCATCTCGGCGGCCATCTCGCCGACGTCACCGAAACTCACCGACGGGAACAGGGTCTCGTCCGTCGTGTGGACGTAGGCCGCGAGGTTCACGGCGAGGTCGGCGACGCGTTCGAGGTCGGTGAGTATCTTGAACGACGCCGCCACGAACCGGAGGTCCCCCGCGACGGCCACCCGGAATCGCTCGACGACCGTCTCGCCGTACGCCAGCACGTCCTCGCGCAGGTCGTCCAACAGTCGCTGGAACTGGTCGCGGGGCATTCGTTGGTGTGTGTCTCGGAGGCGAGCATGAAGATTTCGGGGTCGACGGCGGTCAGTGACCGTTTCGAAGCGGGGTCGCCGGTGTCGGGGACGCACCGGAGAGGATGCCGGTGTCGGACCGGAGTGTGATCGGTCCGCGTCGGACACCGGTCGGCCAGGGCAGACGAGGTCGGGACTGCGCGGAAGCTACTTGGCCGTGAGTCCGCTCTAGACGTTCGATGCGTCGACGTGCCGTGCTCGGGATGGCCCTCGGTCTCCTCGGGGTCGCCGGGTGCGGGGAGTCCCCTGACGGGCGACCGGCGGCCGAGACGCTCTCACCGGGCCGGGAGACCGCGGCGGTCTACCTGCCGTACCTCCCGCCGGGCCAGCAGCGACTCGAACAGCCGCGGGGGGTGATAGTGACCAACCGGACCTCGACGTCCCAGTTCGTCACCGTCGTCGTCAGCCACGGCGACCGCGACCTGTTCGTGGACAACCTCGAACTCGCGCCGGGTCAGCGACTCGCGTTCCCGGGACTGCTCATCGGCGCCGGCACGTACCAGGTCGTCGCCGAGACGGCCGCGGGCGCCCGGACCACCTACGAGTGGACGGTGACCGGCGAGATGGGTCACCTGGCGATAGTCGTCGACGACGAGGTGGCCGTGCGCCCGCAGGTGGTCTGTGACCCCGAGTGCGCGCCGTTCGCGACGGCCGTCGACGGTCGCACCGGGTACCCGGGGACGGTCGACGCGCGGACGAAGCACGTCTACCTCGTCAATCCGGGGCCGGGACGACGGACCGCCGACGTCGTCGTCAGGACCGCCGCGGGAGTCGTCCTGGAGGGGACCTACGACGTTCCCTCGGGCACGCAGGTCGTCCTCCCGCTGTCCGAAGAGTCGTTCGACCACAGGGTGGCCGTGACCGCGGACGGGGAGACCGGCCGGTATCGGTGGCGCTCCCCGCCGGGTGGGTCGCTGTACGTCACCCTCGGCGAGGCGGTGTCGTTCGCCTGCGGGACCACGCGGCGCGACCTCAGGGTCGTCAACGACGACGACAGGGCGCACACGGTGTCGGTAGTGGTCACCGACGGCGGGGCCGCGGTCGTCGACAGACGAATCGCGCTCGAACCGGGCGAGACGCGGGTCGACGCAGGCGTCGTCCCGGCGGGCGGGAACCGGACGGTCGTCGTCGAGACAGCTCGGGACGGGCGGACGGTGACGACCTGGGAGGTGTGTCCGCCGCCCGGGGCAGTGTGGGTGGTGGTGACAGAACGGGGCGTACAGGTGTCGGTGTCGCCGACGGGCCCGGACTGACGACGCTCCGACCGGCTGGCACCGTCGAACTGACGGCACCCGGACTCGCCAGCGACGTCGGACCGGCGACTATCCGAACTTGCCGGTGATGTAGTCCTCGACGCGCTGGCTCTCCGGGTTCTCGAATATCTTGTCCGTGTCGTCGTACTCGACGAGTTCCCCGCCGGTGAGGAACACCGCCGTCTGGTCCGAGATGCGGGCCGCCTGCTGCATGTTGTGCGTGACGATGACGACGGTGTAGTCCTCGGCCAGGTCGTTGATGAGGTCCTCGATTTTCGAGGTGGCGATGGGGTCGAGTGCGCTCGCGGGTTCGTCCATCAGAAGCACCTCGGGGTCGGTCGCCAGCGCCCGCGCGATGCAGAGGCGCTGCTGTTGCCCGCCGGACAGTCCGAGCGCGTTGTCGTCAAGGCGGTCGCTCACCTCGTCCCAGAGCGCGGCCTGCCTGAGACAGCGCTCGACCAGCTGGGCTTCCTTCCCGCTGTCGTCGTTGCCGGTGAGGCGAGCGAGCAGGCCGGTCCGGATGTCGCCGTGCTTGCGCGGGCCGTAGGCGATGTTGTCGCGAATCGACTTCGGGAACGGATTCGGCGACTGGAACACCTGCCCGATTCGCTTGCGGAGTTCGACCAGGTTCGTCCCGTCCTGGTAGATGTTCTTGCCGTCGAACTCGACGGTCCCCTCGACGCGGGCGGCGTTGATGCGGTCGTTCATCCGGTTGAGGCTCCGCAGAAACGTCGACTTCCCGCACCCGCTCGGCCCGATGAGCGCGGTGACGCTCTTCTCGGGGATATCCATCGAGATGTCCTTCAGCGCGTGGTCGTCGCCGTACCAGACGTTCAGGTCCCGGACCGACAGGACCGGTTCGCCCTCGAAGTCGTAGTCCGTCCAGGCGTCCTGGATGCGCTCTTCGGTCTCGCCGGCGACGGTTTGCGTGCTGTTCGTAGCCGTCGACGCGTCGGAGGAGTCGGTGGTTTCGGTCTTGGTTTCGCTCATTGGTGGAGCCTCCGTCGGAAGTACGCCCGAGAGACGATGCCGATAGCGTAGAACGAGAGGACGACCAGCAGCAACACCAGGGCGGTCGCCCACCCGAACTCCTGGCGCTGGCCGACCCCGGCCGTGATAATCGCGTACAGCTGGTAGGGGAGCGCGCTCGCCGGGTTGAGCAGCGCCTCCTGGTTGAGAAACTGCATGTCCACGAACGGGAACGCAGACGACGCGGTAAAGGAGATGTCGAGGACGTTCGGCGCCTGGCGACGCGAGGGGAACGGCGATCCGCCCATGACGAGGAGGATGGGAGCCGTCTCGCCCGCGATGCGGCCAACGCCGAGGATGATGCCCGTGATGATGCCCGGCAGCGACGCTGGCAGGACGACACTCCGAATCGTCTCCCACTGGCTGACCCCCAGCGCCGCGCTCGCGTCGCGATACTCGTCGGGCACGCTCTTTATTGCCTCACGACTGGTGATGAGTACCAGCGGCAGTAGCATAAAGCCGAGTACGAGCATCCCGGACAGCAGCGACAGGGAGTTGCCGAATCGGGGGACGAGGAACGCGAACCCGAACAGCCCGAACACGATGCTCGGGGTGCTCCACAGGCCGTTGGTCGCAATCTCGACCACGTCGACGAACGGCCCCTGTTCGGCGTACTCGGTGAGGAACACCGCGGCACCGACGCCCAGCGGGACGGCGAACAGGACCGACCCGACCACCAGCCAGAACGTGCCGATTATCGCCGGGTAGACGCCGTTGACGTCGTTGGTCAACTGGACGCCGTTCTGGACGAACGGCCACCTGAAGTTGACGAACGGCAGCGTCAGTCCGAACAGGTCGAGGGTGCCGCCGCCGCCCCACTCGATGCCCGCCAGGACCGTCGGCAGGCCCTTGCTGACCACGAAGGCGACCAGCAGGACCAGCACCGAGAGGATGCCGAACGCGACCAGGCTGATGAGCAGGTAGGCTCCGCTCTGCCGGCCGCGACTGCCGAACCCCTCGTACGCTTTCGCGGCGGCCCACGCGCCGACGAGGACGGCCAACTGGACCACGAACGGAACGACGATTTTCGGGGAGAACGTCGCGGAGAAGTCTGCGGGAGACCACGACCAGTTCGGCCCGATGACGTCGAGCAGTATCACGAGGGCGACGAAGAGCGCGAACGCGCCCGCCGGCAGTGTCGACCCGACGTCCTCGCGCCCGACCGCGGTCAGGGCCGCGACGCCGAGGGCCGTCACGAGCATCGCGGGTGCCCAGACTGCGACGCCGTAGCCGAAGGTCTGGGAGACGACGAGGCCCGCGACGCACGCCCACAGGAGGCCGAACAGCACGGCGGCGGGCAGGCCGCCGGTGTCGTCGGGCGTCGTGTCCACGTACCCGAACCGGGACACGACGCTCAATCCCAGCAGCGAGACGCCGACCAGCAGCGTCCCGACGCCGAGCAGGTTCGAGAGCGTCAGCCCGACGAACTGCTGTTCGAGGCTCACCAGTTCGAACAGCGCGGCCAGGCCGAGCATGAACGCGGTGAACGCGATGCCCGCGGTGCCGGCGGCCACGCTCTCGTACAGCGACGTGTCTTCCTGAATCAGGTCGGACTGGTAGGCGTCGCTCATTCTTTTCCTCCGAGTTTCCGCTCGAGTCGCTGCTGGATGCGCAGCGACCCGATAGAGAGCAGCAGGACGGTGAAGAACAGCACGACGCCGGCCGCGAACAGGGCGCTCAACTGCGTCTCGCCGGCGTCACCGTACTGGCTGGCGATGAGGCTCGTCAGCGTCACCTTGTTGCCGAACACGTCGTACAGCGGGTCCGGCAGGCCGACGGTGTTCCCCAGGATGACCGTCGCGGCCATCGTCTCGCCGATTGCGCGACCGACGCCGAGGATGACCGCCGCCGAGATGCCCGAGAACGCCGCCGGGAGCGTGATGCTGGTCATCGTCTGCCAGTCGGTCGTGCCGAGCGCGAGCGACCCGCTTTTCATCGATTCGGGAACCGCGTCGATGGCGTCCTCGGCGACCGAGACGACGGTGGGCAGGGCCATCACGCCGATGACGCCGCCGACCAGGAAGTAACTCCCCATCGTGGGCAGGCTGAGGTTCTCGAACAGGTACGTGTTGAGGACGGTAAAGCCGATGAACCCGTAGACGATAGACGGGATGCCCGCGAGGATTTCGACGCCCGGCTTGACTACCTCGCGCGCCCACCCGGGGGCGATTTCGCCGATGAACAGGGCGGCGGCGATGCCCATCGGCGCGGCGATGCTCATGGCGATGAGGGTGGTCACGAACGTCCCCCACATCGCCGGAACGAGCGAGTAGAGGTTCGACCCGGGGTCCCAGAACGTTTCGACCCGCGGCATCACGGTGACGCCGAACACGGTCACCGGGTTCTCCATCCCGAAGAAGATCCGGAGTCCGTTGAGCCTGATGGCGGTCAGTGACTCGAGAACGAGGAACACGGTTATCATCCCGAGAATCACCACGGTCGACACCGTCATCAGGAACGTAATCGCGCGGGCGGCCAGTGCTTGGTGGGCGTACCAGCCGTAGATGGCGACGCCGACCGCTCCGAGTAGCGCGTACACTTCGAGATTCCAGCGCAGTACGAACGACGCGAACGCGACGAGCAAGAGCAACAGGCCGAGGGCTCCGGCGACGAGCGCACTCACGTCCACGTCCTCTGCGGAACGGAACGTGTCGAATGACTGTTGGAGTTGCATTTGAGGTCTGTTCAGTACCAAAAAGGCAGCCGGTGGCTACTAATAATTCCGAAACCGCCGCGACGCCTTACGCCGTCTGCTCGGGGAGCTTCTTGCGCTGTTCCTTGCGGCGGTCCTCGGGCAGCATGAAGTAGTTGTTCGGCTCGACGAACGACTTCTGCCCGTACTCCGAGAGGAGCATGTTGAGGAACGCGGCCTCCTTCTTCGAGGTGCCCTCGTAGGTGTAGCAGTGGAGGTCACGCGAGAGCGGGTAGCCCTTGGCGCCGAGGTTCTTGCCGTACTCGTAGGTCGTCCCCTCGAGTTCCAGCGCGATGGGCGGGACCTGGCCGTCGGGCTGGACGAACGCGAGTGCGAGGTAGGCGATTGCGTTGTCGGAGTTGGAGACCAGCGTCTGGACCTGCTGGTTCTGGCCCTTGCGGACGTCGGGCTTGATGGGTGCTTTGGGGTCGCCGTAGAGGTTGGCGCGGAACGCCGTGTCGGTACCGGACCCGGCGGCGCGGCCGATGGCCTGAATCTTCTTGTCCGGGCCGCCGACCTCGCTCCAGTTGGTTATCTCCTTCTTGTAGATTTTGCGCAGCTGCTCGCCGGTCAGCTTCTTCACGCCCGCGTCGTAGACTTCGCGGCTGACGACGATGGGCTGTCCGTCCACGCCGACGACGTGGTTGACGAACTTGTCGAGTTCGGACTTCGACAGCTCGGGGAGTTCGTCCTCGACGGGCGCCGACGAGTCGCCGATGTCGACCTGGCCCTTCATGACCTTGGTGACGCCGGTTCCGGAGTGGGAGAGACCGACGTTCACGAGGAACGGCGGTTCACCCTCGCCGCCGGCCCCGAAGCCGTACAGGCCCGCGAAGTAGTTCGCCATCGGCTCCTTCGTCTGGATGCCGTACTGGCCCGGCCCCCAGTACTCCTTGTCGTCGGCGGGGGGGTTGGAGTTCCAGACGGACGCGCCCTGGGACGTAATCGGGTAGACCGTCGATGACCCGTCGGCTGTCAGGGGCGAGGCGCCCCCCGACCCCCCGGAGCTATTCGACCCACCCGACGTGCCCTCACCGCCACCATTCTCGGCACTGGCGCCTCCGTCGCCGCCGCCACCGGTACACCCGGCGAGTCCGGCGACGCCGGCAGCGCCGGACGCGATTATGAACTTGCGCCGCGAGACGTTGTCCGCTTCGGACGGGTTGCGCGTCATCACAAGTTTGTCACTGCGATTTGCATAAATACTCTACTATGACAACTATATACCGTTCGGGAGGAGTATTACCCGAACGGGCGACGAGTCGGCTGCTCGCGGACCCACTCCGCGACCCCGCTCAGAATATATCGCCACCACGTCTGGCGGTTTCCGTAATTGTTGGCGAGAACAGCCGGTTCGAGCAGGGGGTATCACCGAGCGAAATTCGCTCTCCCAGCGTCTATCGAGAAGGCGAGGACCGTGAAATCGGCGGTCATTTTATGAGCATAATCTGTGACGTGAGAAGAACGTGCGGAACTCACGGACACCCGTGTAGATTGGGCGGATAGTATATAGAAATAGGTACATTTATTTTCGGCGGTGTACGACCATCTCGCATGGTGGAAACGCGAAAGGTGCAGGTCACCGGGGGGTCGACCTACACCGTCTCCATTCCGAAGGACTGGGCGACCGAGAACGGCATCTCCGCCGGGAGCGAGGTGGAGTTCTACCCCGAGGACGACGCGCTGTTCATGACGCCCCGGACCGAGGAAGAGCGGACGGAGGGGACGCTCGACATCTCGAACCTGGAAGGGGACGAACTCACGCGCGCGGTGATGACGATGTACGTCAGCGGGTTCGACATCATCGCCCTCGAGAGCGGCCGCATCTCCACCGCGCAGCGACGGACGATTCGCGAGGCGACCCAGAGCCTGGTCGGCCTCGAAGTCCTCGAGGAGACCCGGGACCGGGTCGTCATCCGGGACCTGCTCGACTCCTCGGAGCTGTCGATTCACAACGCCGTGACCCGGATGCGACTCATCGCGCTCTCGATGCTCGACGACGCCGTGACCGCGCTGGCAGAGATGGACGAGGACATGGCCCGCGACGTCATCCAGCGGGACGACGACGTGGACCGCCTCTGGATGGTCGTCTCGCGCATCTTCCGGACGACGCTCCGGACACCCAAGGCCGCCGAGGAACTCGGCCTCCCGCGCGAGGCGTGTTTCGACTACCAGTCGGCCGCCCGGCAACTCGAACGCATCGCCGACCACGCGACGAAAATCGCCCACCTCTCGCTGAACCTGGGGGAACCGGTGCCCGAGGAGGTGGCGGACGCCATCGGCACGCTGCACGACGAGGCTCAGGAAGTGGTGGATCAGGGGATGGACGCCCTGTTCACCGAGGACAGCGGCGAGGCGACCAAGCTGGCGAACCAGGCGCGCGAGGCCGTCGACAGCATCGACGAGCACGCCCGCGGCATCGACGAACTCCTCCGCGATCTGGACCCCGGGCGCGCCCAGCTGCTCGGGCTCATCGTCGACTCCGTCTCGCGGAGCGCAGACTACGGCGGGAACATCGCAGAGACGGCCCTCCAGAAGGCGGCCCCGACCCCCTGACCGCGGCCGCTGGACGCGTTCCGGACGCGGTTCGGTCGTCTCGAACGCGACGACGCTGCGTACCGTCGGGTACTCGCGCGACTGAACCGGAGAAAGCGGGCGATGCGCAGTCAGTCCGGCGACTCGTCGGTTCGAGGCGGCGTTACTCGTCGAGGAGGACGGCGTTGACCTGGCCGACCTGCCCCGGACGGGACGTGACTCGCGCCTGGTGGGACTCGCCGTCGACCTCGACGTCGATTATCGCGCCCTTCGTGATGATGTTCCGTCGGACGTAGTTGATGTTCGAGGGATTCTCGACCACGTTCTGGATGGTCGCCTCGTAGCTCTCGTCCCCGTCGGAGACCTGCGCGACGTTGGTCGAGAGCGCGCGCGTCTTCGTCTCGTTGCCCCGGGAGTCGATAACCCGGAACCGGGGTTCGCCGACGGTCGTTTCGGACGGTTCGCGGCCGAGCTGGTACCGCTTCTTGTTGCGGAACGGTCGCAGTCGACCACCCGTGCGCTTGCGCTTGGAGCGTCCCTGGTCTTTCATACCCGGTTCGAGTGCCAGCAAATACTTGAATCGCTCGAAACGAGCCCCGGGTGAGAGCGCCGGTGTGCCACCGCGTCGCGTCCTCCGCCCGCTGGCTGTGTGTCGGCTCCCGGGCGCGGCCGGCTCACACATTCCGATCCTGATACGTCAGCGGAAAGGTCCGGGCTGGCAGCGTCGGTTCGGAGAATACCGGGAGTCTCCAGCGGGTTGAACGCGGCTCGGCGGCGGCTAGTTCTCGTCAGGAAGACAACCTTTTTCACCAGTATTTATGTGGACTCGAAGAATGAACAACAGTAATGGAATTCGACCAGAACCGACGGGGGAGCGCTGCGGAGGGGCGGCTGGAAGTAGTTCACGAGGGGGACGTTCACCTGGGGACGGCTATCGTCCACGCCGTGAGCGAAGCGACGGGCGTTGCGACGGAGGCGATGGACGTCGAACTCAACGACATCGTCGACCCGGACGCCCTCAATCACCTGTTCGCGGACCGCCTGGACGGCCGTCCGCGCGCCGGTGGGCGAGTCTGTTTCTCGATGCTGGACTGCGAGGTCCGGGTGTTCAGCGACGGGCGCATCGTCGTCACTCGCTGACCGTGCGAGCGAGGAGTCGCCGCGCCGTACCCGGAGGAGGGCGGGCCGGCGTCGAAGCCGCCGGGGTGCCCGCCGCGCCGGACGACGGCGACGGGTCCGGGTTCGAGAAGCAACATTTACGGCCGCGGTCCGCGCGCACACGAGCATGAGCCTGGAGGCGGCCGTGGCGGTTCCGTTCCGCCAGCAGGGGAAACGACGACTGGGCGAGGGGGAGTTCGTCGTCGCGCTCTCGCTCGAACGCGAGTGGTTCACGCCTGACCAGGCCAAGCGACTCGTGAACGTGGCCACGGGTCGGGGCCTCCTCGCGAGAGAGGACGGGGACCTCGTCGTCCAGTTCGACCCCGCCGGCGTCGACGTCCCGGAGGGGTTCACGCCCGACGAATCGATTCTCCGCGAACAGAGCACGTTCGAGCGAGTGCTCGACGCGCTGACCGACGCCGGAATCGAGAAGCGAGAGGCCGTCGCGGCCATCAACCAGCGCCAGCGGGAACTGGAAGTGACCGTCGAGGCGGCGGCGATGCTCTACGCCCGGAGCGAGGGCGTGGACGTGAGCCACCTCGCCGACCGGGCAACCGCGGACCTCGTCGACGAGTGACCGGCGGTCTCCGCCGCCGGAGGAGGCGAACTCCCTCGACCGGGGATGGTAAGACGCTCCTGACCGTAGCGTCCGGTATGGTCGACGAGCGACTGACAGACGGGACGCGCATCGCCGAGTTGCTGGCCTCGGAAGTGACGGGGCACGGCGACGCCCTGGACGCTCTGACCGTCGCGGAGGCCGACCCGGACGTCCAGCCGTCGGTCGACGGGACGTTCGCCTACGCAGTCGAGAGCGAGGGCGAACGCGTCGCCGATGTGTACGTCCACCCCGACCGGGTACGCGTCGAGTTCCGGGTGGGCCACGAGGCGGCGGCCGCCGCGGCCGAGGAGCGTCGCCTCCGCGTCAGGCCCAAGGCGACCGACCCGCCGCGGACGCTCGTGTACGTCGAAGACGGCGCGGCGGTCAAGCGAATGCTCCCGGTGCTGGAGGCGGCGCTGGCCGGGTGAGGCCGACCGCTCGCGGGAGAGAGACCGGTTACAGCGCGGCGAGCACAGACGGGAGGCGGTCGGCCAGTTCGTCGCGGTGGACGTGTGCCACCGCCCGGTCGTCCGGCGGCGGCCCGCCGGGCACGAGCACCTGTACCGGTTTGAGACCCGCGCGCTCCGCGCCCGCGATGTCGGCGTCCACCTTGTCGCCGACGTACGCCGTCTCCTCGGGCGCGGCGTCGAGCGCCTCCAGAATCGCTTCGAACGCCCGCGGGTCCGGTTTTCCCGCGCTGAGCGACCCGGTCGCCAGCACCGCGTCGAAGCGGCCCCTCAGGCCGACGTGGTCGACTTTCGCCTCCTGGGCGAGCAGCGGACCGTTCGTCAGCAGGCCGAGGCGATAGCTCTCCGTCAGCGAATCCAGCAGGCGGTCGATTCCCTCGACCGGTTCGATGGACTCGGTGAGCCGACGGCGGTACTCGGCGGCTATCTCCGCCGGGTCGACGCCCGCGTCCTCGTCGAGCAGCGACGCGAAAATCGGCGTCCGAGACTCCGCGGTCAGGTGGTTCGCGTGCGCCCGCTTGTACTCCTCACGGGTGATTTCGGGAGCGCCAGTGACGGAGACGACTTCCTGCATAATCTCCCGCTTGTCGCGCGTGGCGACGGCGAGCGTGTCGTCGAAGTCTAACGCGACGGCGGTGAGCGACATGGCCGCCTTACGGGAAGGACGGTTATCAGAATGACGCCCGACCGCCCGCGCGCCGGAATCACGAGAGATTCTAGAGAGAGCTTCGAGAGAATCGGGATAAAGTTTGAAAAATTGATATTTCCCGGGACGTCGAGAACTCTCTTACGGCGGGCGGACGGCGGGAGACCGTTCCCGCGAGACCGCCCGCCCGGAACGACGATGACCAGACAGCACACGACACCCGACCCGACCCGGCGCCGGTTCCTGCGGACGAC
>JBEPXT010000034.1:0-28928 GCA_041641795.1 Salinigranum sp. | reverse complement strand
TCCGCACGACCTCTCGACAGAGTTCCCGGGCGCTGTCGACGTGACCCGCTGCACAGAGTTCCTGCACACGGTCTTCGATTTCCATACAGTGCAGGCGTTCGCCGGCGTACATAAACTCCCCGGAAATATTGTGTTCATAAACCATTCTGCCTTATTATTCCCCCAATGTATTTTAGAGAGTTGCTAAGGTCTCCCGAATTTCAAAATCTGTCGCATTTCTGGCGCTCCCCCGTTCGGCAGGTACCGGCGCTCGCTCGGTTGCTCCCACCGGGTCGGCGCGACGTACTGGAAGGTGACCGCCGCCGTCGCCGCCGTTCCGACGCGGGTCGGTCTGGCACGGTACGTCCTGGCATCACGCCTGATACAACACCTCGTGAAACGTCGTCGTGCGGGGACGGTTTCCGACCCGCGTCTGTCCGGCAGGCGTCTCTTCAGGGACCCTCGCCGGACAGACCCATGTCCTCGGCGACCAGGTCCAGCAGGTGGTCGGCGACCTCCGGGTCTACCTCTGCAACGGCCTCCCCGTCGTGCAGTTGTTCGTTGTGGCGCGCCACCGCGTCTGCCACCTCGTCCAGCGCCACCCGCGTCGTCGTTTCGCAGGCCGGGCATCGAACTGGCACGCGCGGCCCGCCGTCTCCGTTACCGGTCTCCATCGCCCGCACCATCGCGGGAGGACCGAAAATACTGTTCGGTTTCGGTCGCGGGCCGTCTGTTTCGGGGGACGACTGGAGCGTGCGGCGTCGACGCGTGACAGGAGCGAAACCCGGTCTAGAGAGTGAGACGTCAGCTCGCGCGTCCCAGCGGAACGGAAACCCGACGTTCGAAACTCGAGCGTGGAGAGCGCTCGTCAGGCCGTGGCCGTTGAGGGCGCGCCGGCGACGGCAGGGGTGGGCGTTTCGACGCCGGTCCAGTCGTCGTACAGTTCCTCGAGTGACACCGAGACGGTCCCGGACTCGTCCTCGTCGACGGGTTCGAGTTTTGCGTCCTGGGGGTGCCAGTCGCCGTACCGGGCGACTAACTGGAAGAGGGTGCCCTCCTCGAACCCGTCCCGGGGTTCCGTCAACCGATAGTAGGTGGGGTGGTGGGCCATCGTTCTCAACTGGGGCTACCGGCCCCACTCATAAATATATTTTCCACATAGACTATATAGTTTATGAACTTTCAGCCCCAATTCGCGGCGAGCGGAGCGTCCTCTCGGGGTTCCTCGACCAGGTGAGCTATTGATTCTCACACGGTTCGCGCCGGGGCGGTCGACGGTCGAGGAAAACGGAGGCTCTTCGGCCGGGTTACCCACCGGGGAAGGCGATGCGTCGATTCGGCGGGTCGATGGAGACGACGCCGCCGTGAGGGACCGGGACGACCGGATTCGTGTGCCCGAAGTCGACCCCCAGGACGACCGGCGCCGTCTCGGTGTACTCGGTGACGACGTCGGTGACGACGTCGCGGATTCGCTCCCGGTACGCCGTGCGCTGCGCGTTCGAGCGCTCGACCAGGTGCGACCGTGCCTTCACGCGCCCGAGGAGGACCCCGTCGAAGCGAGCGAGGAGCCCGCGCTCTCCCATTCCGAGGAGGGCGCGCTTGACCGCGGCGGGACTCGGGAGTTCCTCGGACGTTTCGAGGAGCAGGACGCCCCCGTCGAGCGCCGACGGCGGCGGGAGATACCGGTCGACGGCGAGTTGCAAGGAGGTGATTTCGAGGCTCCCGCCCCACGTACGACCCTCGACGGGCGCGGACCCACCTTCCCAGGTCCACCCGGGGTTCGACTCCATCTCGGGGCGCTTCTTCAGATTCGAGGGGTCCTCCCAGTCGAGGTCCTGGTCGGTGAACCTCGGCGCCGGCTGAATCTGACCGATAGCCTCGTCGAACAGTGCGGACCGCAGCGAGGACTCCAGATAGTCGGGAAGCGGTCCCGGCGCGGCGAACTCGGTGAGGAGGTGGCCCCCGTAGAACGATACCACCCCCTCGTTCCAGAGGGCGTGCGCGAGGTTCGTGTTGTCGCTGATACCGAAAAAGCGGGTCGGATTCTCGCGAAGCGCGCTCCCGTCGAGGTGTTTCAGGACGCGTATCTGGTCGTTGCCGCCGACCGTCGCCACGACGCCCCGTATATCGGGGTCCGCGAACGCGTTCTCGATGTCCGCGGCGCGTTCGGCGGGGTGGGCGGCGAGGTACTCGTCGGGTTTCCTCGCCGTCGGGAACTCGACGGGGTCGAGGTCGAACGTCGATCGCAACCGCTCGATGCCGCGCTCGTAGACGCGCGGATACCGCTCCGCCAGGCCGGACGCCGGCGAGACGACGGCGACTCGGTCGCCGGGGGCGAGTGGGGGCGGCGTGACGAACTCTGTCATCGCTCCCGCGACGGTACCCGGGCGGGCCACGTAGTTCGGTCGGTCGGACCACCGACAGCGAACCGGGGCGGCCGGATCAGGCGTCGAGGAGTCGAATCCGACCGGCGCCCAGTCCCACGACGAGGCCGGTGAAGTGGGCGACAAGCGCGCTCCCGGGCGGACTCCAGAGCACCGCGAGCGCTCCCGCCCCCACGACGAGAAGTGCGGCGGTTACGCGCCTGGATAGAGGGAGTCTGTCGAGCACACCGCCGGCGAGTCGGTTGCTGGTCAGCAGGTAGCCGAGGCAGCCGAAGACCGCTCCGCTCGCGCCCAGAACCCCCACGACGCCGACGGCGACGAGGCTCCCGAGCGTTATCTGGGCGAGTCCGGCGAGCGCGCCGACGCCGAGGAAGAACGCGTGGAAGCGGAGGCGCGTCGTCCGCTGCTCCAGGACGATGCCGACGAGTGCGAGCGCCACCGCGTTCGAGAGGAGGTGTCCGACTCCGGCGTGGGCGTAGACGCTCGTGACTATCGCCCAGGGTCGGCCCGCCACAGGCGGGGCGAGGACGAACAGGAACGCGCCGACCGGACCGGTGACCCACCGTAGTGCTGAGGCGACGCCCATGGCCACGAGCGTCTCCAGCGTCGGCGACGTCGACGCGCGCCGTCTCCCCTCGCCGGTCACGTCGAGGCTATCCATGGGCCGCGTACGCGCCGGGGAAGCCAAAGCCTTCTGACTGGGTCGCTCGACGCGTCGCCCCGCCAGTTGATGCCCTGCGGCCGGCCGTGGCGAACGGACGGTAGAGTGTGACGTGTCACCGACCCGCACCTATAACCCGCGCACGGCCCTGTGTGCCGGCATGGCAGTCGATGCTGACGAGATTCGAGAGCGGGCCCGGCTGACGCGTCACGAACCCTCGTTCGACCCCGTGGACGAGACGCTGTGGGTCGCCGAGGACCCGGTCACCGACTGCGCCGGGCTCGGACGGGTCGAGTCCGAGGCGATGGGGAACCTCGTCGCCGTCGTGGCGCAGTTCGAGCGCCGCGAGTCCGCCGAACCGCTCCAGAAACTCCCCGGGCGGGTTCTCGAGAGACGGCAGGCGCGGCCCGGGGACTCGCCGTCGCTCCTCGACCGACTGCAGTCGCTGTTTTAGGCCACCGGGGCGGAGACCGTGCGCGGCCCGCGTCGTCAGAAGGTGTAGTCGTCGCCCTGGGTGTCGTCTAACTGTGCGGGGTCCTGTTGCTCTTCGACCACCTGTGTGAACAGTTCCTCGTCCGGTCGGTCCTCGGAGGAGTCGACGTCGGTGTCGTAGGCGGAGAGGCCCATCGTCAGCAGTTCCTCGACGGCCTGGTCGCGGTTGAGGAACTCGCCCTGGTCGACCATTCGCTGGAGTTCGCTCTCGGTTCGGTCGGACAGCGTCACTTCCACTCGTGGCATGTACGCCCCTATGTGACTCCACGTGGTTAATGCTCGGTTCTCGTTCCCCCAGCGCGGGACCGTACTACTGTAATACCGGCGAGTGTGCGCCCGTTCGGTGGACGTTCGTCACATCGGCGGCGACGGCAGGCGACGACGCTCGTTCCGCGTCGCTCGGCGCGCAGACCGCAGTGAAAACAGCGCGAGCAGGACGCGAACCGCTACCGGGCCGGCGCCTGGTCCTTCCGGGGCATGTCCCGGGTCGCCACGATGTCGACGCCGGTGCCGAGGATGTCCTCGATGACCACGTCGCCGAGTTTCACCGGCGCTTCGAGTTCGACCCTGGCAATCTCGCGCATCGCCTCCTCGAGTTTCCCCTTGGGCATCGGCTTGTTCGTCTTCACCGGCACCAGCGGTAACTTCCCGCCGGACACGCGCGCCGTTGTCGGCAGAATGCGCGTCGGGTTGCGGTACTCCTCTTTGACGTACGCTTCGCCGGCCGGGCAGTTGGCCCCCTCGATTCGCACGATTTCGCCGTTCTCTACCTCCAGTTCGACGTCACACCCCATCGGGCAGTTGATGCAGGTGATTTCGACTTTCTCGGTCATCAGTTTGCCTCCGGTTTGACGATTTCCACGCTGATGCTGTCGCCCTCCAGTTCGTCGAGGACCTGCTGTGGAACGGAGAACGTGATCATCTCCCCGGGTTCGACCCGGCGCTGTCGCTTGCTCCGCAGCTGTTCGCTCCCGTTCAGCAGGTTGACCCGCACGTTCTCCATCGGCGCGATGGGGCGCAGGTACAGGTCGACGTGGTCCCGTTCCTCGTCGACGTTGCTGATGGTGTGCGGGACGATGTACCGGACGTTGTCTGCCGGTTCGACTTCGATTTCGACCTCGCGCTTGCGGATCCGTCCCTGGAGTTGCTTCGCGGCCGTCGTGCCGGCGACTGTGCTCTCCTCTGTCACCCAGTCGACCAGGTCGTGGACGTGGAGGACGTTCCCGCAGGCGTAGATGCCGTCGACGTTGGTCTCCCGGCCCTCGTCGACCACCGGCCCCCCGGTCACGGAATCGAGTTCCACGCCGGCGTCGACGGAGAGTTCGTTCTCGGGGATGAGACCGACCGACAGCAACACCGTGTCGCACTCGATTTCGTACTCGGTCCCGGGGATGGGGTTCAGGTCCTCGTCGACGTCCGCGACGGTGACTCCCTCGACGCGCTCGTCGCCGTGAATTCGGGTGATGGTCTGGCTGGTCCGGAGCGGGATGTCGAAGTCGTCGAGACACTGGACCACGTTCCGGGTCAGACCGCCCGTGAACGGCAGAATCTCCAGCACCGCCTCGACGTCGGCACCTTCGAGGTACATCCGACGGGCCATGATGAGCCCGATGTCGCCGGAGCCGAGGACGACGGCCTTCTCCCCGGGCATCTTCCCCTCCATGTTGATGTACCGCTGGGCGGTGCCGGCGGTGAACACCCCGGCCGGCCGCGACCCGGGGATGTCGATGGCCTCGCGGGTCCGCTCCCGGCACCCCATCGCCAGGATGACCGCGTCGGCCTGAATCTCGGTCATCCCCTCCTCGGAGTTGACCGTGAACACCGACTTCTCTGGGGTGACCTCCATCACCATCGTGTCGAGTTTGATGTCGACGCCGCGCTCGGCGACGCTCTCGATGAACTCCTGGGCGTACTCGGGGCCCGTGAGTTCCTCGCCGAAGTAGTGGAGGCCGAACCCGTTGTGGATGCACTGCTGGAGGATGCCGCCGAGTTCGAAGTCCCGCTCGACGATGACGATGTCGCGGACCCCCTCGTCGTAGGCGGCCTGGGCCGCGGCGAGTCCCGCGGGACCGCCGCCGACCACGACGAGCTCCCTGGATTCGGTCTTCATCGCTGTTCACCTCCGTCGGCCGCCGCCTCGTCGAGCAGCGGCCGCTTGATTTCGTCGACCAGTATCTTCGAGTCGCCGCTCTCGAGTCGGACGTCGGTCATGGGAACGTCGAGTTCGTCGGACAGGATTTCGACGACCCTGGGGCCGCAGAACCCGCCCTGGCAGCGGCCGGCCCCCGGGCGCACGCGGCGCTTGACGGCGTTGACCGTCCGCGCGCCGACCGGTTCGCGGATTGCGTCGAGGATTTCGCCCCTGGTCACGGACTCACACCGGCAGATTATCTGCCCGTAGTCGGGGTCCGACTCGACGAGTTCCGCCCGCTCCGCGTGGCTCATGTGGCGGAACTTCGGCGGCGGTTCGTAGTACGGGTCGAAGGCGGGGTTCTCGGTCAGTCCGCCGGTCAGGTCCTGCACGATGTCGACGACGTACTCGGCTATCGCCGGGGCCGACGCGAGCCCCGGCGACTGGATGCCGGCGACGTTCACGAACCCCGGAACCGCCTCCTCGGCCCGGATGCGGAAGTCCCCAGTCTCCAGGATGGCCGGTCGCAGGCCCGCGAACTCCTTGATGACCTTCTCCTTGGTCAGCGCCGGGAACGTCTTCTGTGCCCCCTCGATTACGGTGGTCAGCCCCGGCCGCGTCGTCGACGTGTCGGTCTTGTCCTCGATTTCCTCGGCGTTCGGCCCGATGAGGAGGTTCCCCTCGTCCGTCGGCGTGACGACGATGCCCTTGCTGACCTCGCTCGGCACGGGGAAGATGGTCTGGTTCACTTCGAGGTCCAGTTTCTTGTCGTAGAGGTAGTACTCCCCGCGCCGGGGCGTGATTTCGAAGTCGTCGATGCCCACCATCCGGGATATCTCGTCGGCGTACAGCCCGGCGGCGTTGACGACGTAGTCCGCCGTGACGTCGCCGCGCGCAGTCTCGACCACGAAGGCGCCGCCGCGCCGTTCGATGCCGAGGACCTCCGCTTCGAGTTCGACGTCCACGCCGTTCTCCGCGGCGTTGTTGGCGAAGGCGGCGGTGAGTTCGAACGGGTTCGTGTACCCCGCCGTCGGCGCGTAGAGCGCCGCGACGGCGTTCTCCGTCAGGTTCGGCTCCATCTCGAAGAGGCGGTCGCCCCTGACGATTTCCAGGTCCGGGACGCCGTTCTCTCGGCCGTTCTCCAGGATGGCCTCCAGTTTCGGCACCTCGTCTTCGCTCTTGGCGACGACGAGGGCGCCGGCCCAGACGAACGGTATGTCGAACTCGTGCTGGATGCGTTCGCGGTACAGTTCGTTCCCGCGGACGTTCAGCCGCCCCTTGAGTTTCTTCTTGTCTGCGTTGAACCCCGCGTGAATCAGCGCCGAATTCGCCTTCGACGTGCCGACGCAGACGTCTGCCCCCTTCTCTACCAGCATCACGTCTAGCTGGAAACGCGACAACTCGCGGGCGATGGCCGTGCCGATGACTCCACCGCCGATTACTAAAACCTCTGTCGTTGATTTCATTGTGAACTCCTGATAGTGTTCGCCGCAGTCCGGATCGCCACCCGTCTGTGCGGACGGAGCGTTCGAGGGTCGTCTGCCCCCGTCCGCCCTCGAACGCGTCCGCAGCCACGGTACACCCCGTTCGCCCGATTCGGAACCGGTCGACCTTCCCTGTCCCCCCCTCTCTAATAAGAGGCGCCGCCGGGGTTTATTCTTTACGTGTGCTACAGTACCAACCGTAAAGAAAGTTGGATGCGTCCCAGATTTGGCTCGTTCTGCGTCGGAGTGGGGAGAAAGTCCCGAAATTCCCCCGAAACATTGCGGGCTGTGTGGTCCCGCCGTCGCCTGCCCACTTCTTTACTGATGATCTACCAGCACGAGTAAAGCATTTTCGGAACGCTGAATCGTCGAAAGTCCGGTCCCTGGTCGAAGCGACCCGACTCCCGGGTCGTCCAGAAACCGGGCGTGGGGCAGACCTGCGTACCATTCCCGCCGGGGACGAGACACCCATACCCGACGCCCCGGGTCCGACGCACTCGGCCCGTCGCCCCGTTCCCCGCCGCTTGCGAGAGATTGAAGGGCTCTGGACCCGCCGGAACCGACAATGGAAGGGACAGCGTCTCGGAAGGTTCCCGACGGGAAGCTCGTTCGGGTCCGGGTGACGTACGACGACAGCTACGAGTCAGTGGCGGTCCGGGGAGACTTCTTCCTCGAACCGCCCTCCGCGCTCGCGGACATCGAAGCCGCAATCGAGGGGCTCCCGGTCGACGCCTCCGAGGAGCGACTCGTCTCGGCCGTCGAGTCTGTCGACGCTCGGCTCATCGGGTTCGACGCCGCCGACCTGGCCGCGGCGCTCAGGGAGGCGGTCGGCCGATGACCCGAATCGTCTACCACGACCCAGTGCCCGAAGCGGTCCACCACGCGCTGGACGAAGTTCTCCTGGAGGGCGTCGCCGCCGGCGGCGACCCCGTCCTGCGGTTCTGGGACCGACAGGGCCCCGCCGTTCCGCTCGGCCGGTTCCAGGCGTACGCCGACGAGGTGGAAGTGGAGTACGCGGAGGCTCACGGCATCGACGTGGTCCGCCGCATCACCGGCGGCGGCTCGATGTACGTCGCGCCCGGCGAGGTCATCACCTACTCGCTGTACCTCCCGGCGGATGCCGTCACCGGCGACGTCGAGGAGAGCTACGCCGAACTCGACGCCCCGGCGATTGCCGCGCTGACCGACCTCGGGATGGAGGCGTTCCACGAACCGCTCAACGACATCGCCCACCCTGACGGGAAAATCGGCGGGTCGGCCCAGTTGCGCGTCGACGGCGCGGTGCTCCACCACACGACGATGAGCTACGACCTCGACGTGCGCGAGATGCTCCGGGTGCTCCGCATCGGCAAGGAGAAAGTGTCCGACAAGGCCGTCAAGTCGGCGGAAAAGCGGGTCACGCGAATCGCCGACTACGTCGACGCGGACCGGGAGACGGTCGTCCAGGCCCTCGAAGACGCGTTCCGGGCCGTCCACGGCGGCGAGCGAGATTCGCTGACGGCCGACGAACTGTCGGCCGCGCGCAGACTCGCAGACGAGAAGTTCGCCACCGACGAGTGGAACCGCCAGTTCTGAGGGGGATGCCGCCGGCAGTTCTGGGCCGCCGGAACCGCCTCACGGACGTATCGTCTTCCGGACCCACCCGTTCGGACCGCTCGGGAACGCGCCGGACTCCTCTCGCGGCTGGACGGTCCCGTCTCGCTCGACGGCGCGGACCACAACCTCGTGGGCCTTCCCGGGTGAGTCGTACTCGCAGGCCCACTGTCGCCAGACGTCCGCCCCCGGGAGCGGGTCGGACAGAGTGGCCCGTCGCCACTCGCCGCCGTCGACGGCTACCTCGACCCGGTCGACGCCGCGGGTTCCGGCGTAGGCGTGTCCCCCGACCTGGATGCGTCCCCCGTCCCGCCGATTCACCGCGTGGAGCTTCGCGACGGTGTTGACGGGCCCCGTCCCGTGCCACCCGCGTTTCTCCCAGTACCCCTTCGCCTCGCGTTCGAGGAACTCGATTTCGGTCAGCCACTTCACGTTGATTTCGCCCCAGTGCCCGGGTATCAGAGCGCGGAGTGGGTAGCCGTGTGCCCGCGGCAGGCGCTGGCCGTTCATTCCGAAGGCCAGCAGTCCAGCGCGGAGCGCCTCCAGCGGGAACTCCTCGTAGTAGCCGTCGGCGGCCCGCAGCATGACGCAGTCGCAGTCGCCGACCGGTCCCGCCCGGTCGACCAGCGGCGCGACCGGAACGCCCGTCCACAGCGCGGTGTCCATCTTCCGGCCGTTCAGCGACTCGCCCACGCAGCGCAGGGTGACGAATCTGTGCTCGACGGGCATCGACGTCACGTCCTCGTAGGTGAGCGTGGTCTCTCGCTCGACGGCGCCCGTGAGGGTCAGCGACCAGTCCGCCACGGCCACCGACGGGGCGACGGTGTTGATGTCCACCCGGTAGAACTCGGTGCTGACGAGCGGTTCCAGCCCCCGCACGTCGAGCGACCGTTCGGCGGCCGCTTCGAGGTGTGCGCGGACTGCCGGGTCCGTCGCCTGGTCCGCGACCGGTCCGTCGGCCCGTCCCCCGGAGGCATCGTCGCCCGCCAGTAGCGGAGACAGGCGCCGGAGTCCGGCCGCGAGAGCGCCGATTCCGAGCGCGGCGACGCCGCCGAGGACCCGCCGGCGGACGGGCGAGGTCGACTCGTCCCCGCCGACCGCCCGTCCGTGGCGGACGAGTGCAACCGCCAGACCCGCGCCCGCCGCTGCACCGACCGACGCGACGGGCACCCCGGTGACCGACGCCGTGACCACCCACGTCAGCGCTCCGGCCCCCGGCGCGGCGAGGCCCGGCCTGCCCGCCCGCCTGGCGACGACGAGTCCCAGGAGCGACGCGCCAGCGACCAGGCCGACGGCGAGTGCCAGTGCGACGAGCGCGACGAGGAGTTTCCCGGCGTCACCGAGTGTCAGCAGTCCGGCGGTCACCACCGCGCCTGGCGCCCCCCGGGTGAGCGCGTCCGCGAGCGGACTCGCGACGAAGTCCCTGGTCGACCCGGCGGTAGCGTACGACCCGAGCACGCCGGTGACGCCGGCGAACGCGGCCACGAGCAGGTGTGTCCGTACGGCCGCCGACCGGAGCGAGAGTGAGGACCTCACGCGTCACCCCCTGTCAGCGCCGATTGCACGGCCATCATGGACAGTACGGAGGGCTGGTCGCCACTTATCGGTTGTTCAAACTCCGACTGGACTCTCTCTAGAATGTCGCCGGATTCTCCCGGACGCCGGGCGGACACGACGAACAACTGCGGCGGCCGCTTTCGAGCGCACGTCTACGAACTCGCTGGGCAGTTCTAACAAACGGACGACACGTGCTGATTCGTGTAGAACCTGGGCCGCGGACAACCACACGTATTTATCCCGACCACCCTTCTAGATGGCTTACATATGACGACGGATTCCGGCCTCGACTTTGCGGATTCGCGCGAGTGGTGGGAAGACGCGGTTCTCTACCAGATTTTTCCGAAGAGCTTCAACGACTCGGACGGCGACGGCGTGGGCGACCTGCAGGGCATCGTCGAGAAACTCGACTACCTCGACGAACTGGGGGTCGACGGCATCTGGATAAACCCCATCTACGACTCCCCGGGGGTGGACGGCGGCTACGACGTCCGCGATTTCACGGCTATCGACCCGCAGTACGGGACGATGGAGGACTTCGACGCGCTCCTGGAGGCGGCGCACGCGCGGGACATCAGAGTCATCATGGACCTGATTCCGAACCACACCTCCGACGAACACGAGTGGTTCCAGAAGTCCCGCCGCGAGGTGGTCGAGGACGACCGCGACTACGGCGAGTTCTACATCTGGCGGGACGGCCTGCCGGCCGACGAGGCCCACTACTACACCGACGACGGCCCGGAGGACGAGGTGGCGCCCAACGACTGGGGGTCGTTCTTCGGCGGCCCCGCCTGGACGTACGACGAGATGCGCGAGCAGTGGTACCTCCACATCTTCGACCCGAAGCAGCCTGACCTCAACTGGGAGTACGAGGCCGTCCGCCAGGCCGTCTACGACGACGCGGTCCGCTTCTGGCTGGACAAGGGTGTCGACGGCTTCCGGCTGGACGCCATCGTCCACCTGTCGAAGGAGCCCGGACTCCCGCACGGCGGCTACGACCAGTTCACCAACGGGCCGCGACTGCGCGAGTTCCTCCGGGAACTGCTCGGCGTGGTCCACGAGTACGACGACGTGGTCACCATCGGCGAGATGGGCGGAACGACGCCCGAAGCCGCCGACGAGTACGCCGAGGACGGCGTCGACCTGGTCATCGAGATGGAGACGATGAACGCCCTGGTCGCCGACCCGTTCAACCTGAAACAGCTGAAAGAGGCGCTGAACAACTGGCAGAACGCCCTGGAGAAGGCCAGACAGGCGATTCACCTCTCGAATCACGACCGGGACCGGGTGGTGTCGAGAATCGGGAACGACGAGGAGTTCCACACCGAGTCCGGGAAGATGCTGGCGACGCTTCTCCTGACCCTCCGCGGGACGCCCATCCTCTTCCAGGGCCAGGAAATCGGGATGACGAACGTGGCCTTCGACACGCTCGAGGAGACCCAGGACCCCTCGACCATCAACGTCATCAGCGGGCGACTCGGCGGGAGAGACTACGAGTCCCTCGGCGAGGAGGAGAAGCTGGAAGTCGGGTCAGGGACGCGTGCGAACGCCCGGACGCCGGTCCAGTGGGACGACAGCGAGGGCGCAGGGTTCACCGAGGGGGACCCGTGGCTGGCTATCAATCCCAACAGGGACCGAATCAACGTCGAGCGCTCGCGGGCCGACGAGGATTCCATCTTCCACCACTACCGACAGCTCATCCAGCTCCGGGAGGAGTTCCCGGTTCTCCGGGAGGGCGACTACTACGTCCTCGACTGGCCCCACCCGACCGTGTTCGCCTACACCCGGTCCAGGGGCACCGAACCGGCCGACCCGACCGGAGAGGAGACGATTCTGGTCGTCATGAACGTCTCGGACCTCGGTCCCGTCGACGAAGACGACGAGGACGAGGTCTGGTTCGAACTCCCCGACGAGGTGACGTACGACGAGGCGTCGCTCCTGGTGAGCAACTACGAGGTCCCCCGCAAAGCCGAGGCCGGCGAAATCGACAAGCTGTCGCTTCGCCCCTGGGAGGCGCGGGTCTACCGGCTGCTAGAGGAGTGAGTTCGGCACCCCTTGGCCGGTCCTGACGCGCCCGGGAGCAGCGGAGGTGGTCGAGACGACGCTGCGAGACGTTGCTCAAAATTGCGCGAGGGTCGCGCGCGTCCCACAGAAGTGACGGCGGCGGGACCCCGGGACGTCGGGGTACCGCGTCAGTCGTACGACGGTTCGGCCGTCGGCCGTCCACTCCGCGTTCAGCCGAGGAACCAGAGGAGGACGGCCAGCGCGAGCAAGAAGATGCCGAACGCCGACGTGGCCGGTTCCGGGAAGAGGAACAGGATTGCGCCGACGATGATGAGTAGCGCAACCGTGCTCGAGGTTATCGTGCTCGTGAGGCCTGTGCCGGAGGTTTGTGGTTTGGATACCATACCCTCGGACGAGGGCGCGCTCGGGGGTATCCGTTCTGCCTGCATTCAAAAGTCAGCCGAGCTACAACTGTCGCACTGCCTCCCGCGGCCCGACTTCGAATTCTGACACCCCTGGGGGGGACTGGGCTGCGACGGCGTTCGAAGACCCGCTTGACGACGCCGTTCTGCCTGGCGAACTGAAGCTTCGAGGACGGCAGGTGCAAGCACAATCGTGTTCGGTCTGGTTTCCCAACCCGGGGATATGAGCGGTAGCACCTCCGAGAGCCAGGCGTACGACGCTGTCACGCAGAACCACGACGAAATCAGGCGGTGGGTGCGCCAGCACGGCGGACAGCCGGCGCTGGCGTCGGACGAGAGCGACGACCAGCGCCTGACTGTCCAGTTCCCCGACAGCGACGGCGACAGCGAGGCGATATCGTGGGACGAGTTCTTCGACCGGTTCGAGGACTCCCCGCTCGCCTTCGCCTACGCGAGCGAGTCGAGCGACGGCAGCCTCGATTCGCGCTACCGGTTCGTCGCCGAGGACGCCGACCTGGACGAACTCGACGAGACCGGCAACCCGGCAGACGAGGGACGTCGCGGGGGCGCTTCGCGGGAGACGGACCACGACATGGACGAGCGCTCCGAAATCCGCGAGAACGCCGCACGCGAGAGCGAGAACGTCGACAACCACCGCGACGAACCGCCGTTCGAGAGCTGAGGACCTGGGACCGCTCCGCCCGCCGATTCACACTTGCATTCTCACGCCCTGGTGGAACTGCACTCCGCCGATTACCGGACCGACTGGTGCCGTACAGCCCGCACCGTACTGCGCGCTGTTGTACCGCTCGCGGCGACGAGGTGATTAGAACGCTGGTTCGTTCTCCAGGGTGACTTCGTCCGAGATGACCGCGTTGGTCGTCGCGCCGACGAGCAGGACCAGGCTCCCGACGTAGAGCCACACGATGAACAGCAGCGCGCCCCCGATTGCGCCGTACACCTCGGTCTTGTCGGCGTACGCGACGTAGAGGTGGAACAGCCCCTGCAGCATCGCCCATCCAATCGCCGCGACGACGGTTCCCGGAACGGCCTCCCGCACCGATATCGGCACGTTGGGGAAGACGTAGTACATCGGGAAGAACACCATCGAGAGACCTGCCGCGAGCGTCAGGGGGCCGAGCATGTCGAAAAGCGGCGTCGCGTCGAAGAAGGCGATGAACGCCTCCGACGTCGCCGCGCCGATGATGGCCAGACTGACGACGCCGAAGACGAGGAGGCCGTCCCGGACCTGGTCGAGCAGCGAGTTGGTGTCGCCGGTCCCGTACACTTCGGAGAAGGCCGTATCCAGTCCGCGGAACAGTCGCAACATTCCCCACACCAGCGTCCCGACCCCGAGGAGCGAGACGCCCGTCGACTCGGCGGCCGTCCGGATGGACTCTGCGACGAGGCCCTCTCCGCGGGGGCTCAAGTAGCCGTCCGCGAGGGAGATAACCCGTCGAGTCAACGTCTCGTCGCCGACTATCGTGGCGGCCAGAACCACGAGCAAGACCAGCGGGAGCATCGAGACGAACGCCGAGTAGGCGATGCTCCCGGCGAGGAAGGTGACGTTGTTCGCGCGACTCTCGCTGGCGACTGCCCTGGCGGTCAGCGACATCCAACGAATGAGTCCTGTCATGTAGACCTCTGCGCGGGCGTTGACACCTCGAAGGTGGCCTTTCGACCCGGGAGCGGCTACGTGGTCGCTGACTCAATTTCGGCACAGAAATGCTTTAAATTTATTACCGTTCGACCACACAGTCTCGGAGAAGACGCTTTCGCCCGCCGACGTGCGGCGACGAGAGTCCCGCCGCGGGACTTCCTTTCCGGCCCCGTGCGGGACCCGAAAGGCGCTCACGGTGCCTTACACACCGGGAACAGTCGGCGACCGGTCGTCGTTACCGCGCAGAATACGGTCGACCACGTCGTCCAGGTCCGGTGCACCCTGGTCTTCGGGTTCGTCCGATGGAAGGTGCGGTACCAGAGGCATTGCTATCGCCTCCGTAGATAGATTACTCGCGCCGGTTCAAAGTCGTTGGGTCGGCAGGACCGGCCGTCGGGGAAACCGGAGCGATTATCTGTCGCATCCGAGAGCCACCCGGTAGCACTCTCGCCATGACCGGACCGACGGAATCAGACCGACGCCGCGCCGACCAGCAGGAAGCGCCGGTACAGGGGTCCCTCTCGGAGGGCGAGACGACGTCGAGGGGCGGGGACGGCGAGTCCCGGGACGACGGGGCGGTGGACCCCCGAAAGGCGCTTCTGGACCGCGCCCGGCGGTACGCCCGGACCGTCGACGTCGACGTCGACCTCTCGCGGGTCTCCTGGGACGTATCGACCCGCGCGAAGCGACGCGCCGGAGTCTGCCTGTACGACGCGTCGACCGGCGACGTGACGATTCGGTTGACCCTCGACGCCTACCGGCAGTACGACTGGGAGGAGTTCGCCGCGGTGATACGTCACGAACTCGTCCACGCCTGGGAGTTCCAGTCGTTCGGCGAGTCTGGCCACGGAGACCGCTTCGCGCGGAAGGCGGCGGACCTGGACGTCTCCCGGTACTGCCGGTCGTTCGCCGACGGCCGCCTCCGTCTCGTCTGCCGGAACGAGGACTGCTCCTGGTCCGTCGAGCGCCACCGGGCGTCGGTGAGCGTGACCGCCCCGGAGGACCGCCGGTGTGGGTCCTGCGGGTCGCGGTACGTCGTCGAACACGTCGCCACCGGCGAGCGCTGGCACACCCGGTCGGGGTACGAGTCGGCGCGGGACCGCATCGGCGACGAGTGGTGACCGCCCCTGGGTCGTGGATACTGACGTCGGAAGCGCCGGCGTACTGTATACGCGGTCGATTCTCCCTCACGTGAGCGTCTGTGCGGTCGGGCGAGGCCCGGGAGGGCTATCTTCAAATGCCCTGGGTCGGTATCGACTCCCGTGCCGGACTCAAACGACGGTCGGTCCGAGGACCTGTCGCTCCCCAGCGACGACGTGGACGACACGCCGACCATTTCGTGCGCCCGCTGTGGCCGCGAGTGGGACCTCGACTACGAACTGAACGAACTGCGTCTCGGCAACCAGGCCGTCGAGCAGTTCGCACTCGACCACCGGCGACACACGGGTCACTTCCCGGACGGCGTCTCCACGTGGCTGGCCGAGTGTCGCCAGTGTCCCGAGACGGCCGAGCGGCTGACCGAGCAGGCGGTCCGACGGTGGGGGAGGACCCACGCGCGGCACACGCGCCACAGCGTGGAACTCTACCACGCGACCGAGGACGAGCGGTCCCTCATCGAGGGATAGTCAGGTCCCCGGCTACTCCTGCACGGCGTCTCTGGTCCCGAACGCCGCCTCCATGAGCTTCAGTTGCCCCTTCCGGAGGTGCTGGTGGAACGTGGGCGAGGAGATGCCCAGCGACTCGGCGACGTCCTCGCCCGAACTGGCCCGGGGCCACTCGAAGAAGCCGGCGTAGTAGGCCGCTTCCAGCGCGCTCCGCTGGCGGTCCGTCAACTCGTTCGCGAGCGCGTCCTGCAGGTCTTCCGGCGTGTTCGCCTCGCGCGTCACCTGCCGCCGGGTGAGGAGTTCGGCGCCGGGGTACTCCTCGTTCACCACGTCGATGATGCTGCGCACCTCCACGCTCGGGGGCAGGTGAATCGTCATCCGCAGGTCGCCGTCTTCCAGCGCGACGTCCCTGATGTCGCCGCCGACCGAGGCGACGGCCGAGAGCACCGGCGGCTCCGACAGCCGAAGCTCGAACCGGCCGCTCCCGTGGTACGTCACCGACTTCCACGACGGGAACTGCTCGACCAGCGCCTCGAGCGCCGGTTTTCCGTCCTCCGGCACCGTACCGTAGACGAGGTACTGCTCGCCGCCGACCGGAACGGTCTGTTCGAGCGTTATCGGCCCGGCTGTCCCGGGGGCTATGCTCCCGGTGTCGAAGACGTCGCCGATTCGGAAGCTGATTTCCACCACGTCGTCGCTCATGAGCGCGCGCTTGCGCTCGATGCTGGCGATGGCGTGCCCGACGATTTCGCCGAGCTGGTCGATGACGTCGAGCTCCTCTCCCTCGAAAGCGTCCGCTCGCGCCGTGTAAACGCCGAGAACGCCGTAGAGGGTTCCCTCGTGGAGGATTGGGATGGCCGCCGTCGAGCGGTAGCCGAACCGCCGCGCATCGTCGCGCCACGGCTCGAACTTGGGGTCCTCGAAGACGTTCCGCGACACCTGTATCTCGTGAGTTTGCGCCGCTCTCCCCGCCGGTCCCTGGCCGGTCGAATCGCCGGCGTCCGCCGTGATGACCACGTCCGAGATGTAGCCGTCCACCCCGGCCTCCGCGTGCGGAGTGAACTCCTGGGTCACCGGGTCGATTCCGGCTATCCAGGCGAACTCGTAGGAGTCTGCGGCCGCGAGCCTGTTGCAGACGACTTGCTCGACCTCTTCCCGGGTGGACTGGGCGACCACCGCCTCCGTTATCTCCCGGACGACGGCGTTGAGGTTGTTGAGCGCCGTGAGCTGTTCGCGCTGGTACTCGAGTTCGCGCTCGCGCTCCTTGCGCCCGGTGACGTCGCGGAAGTAGACCGACAGACCGCTCTTCGAGGGGTAGGCGCTCACCTCGAACCACTGTTCCAGCGGCGGGTAGTACTCCTCGAACGAGACGGACTCCTGGCGCTCCCTGGCCCGCTCGTACTGCGTCTGGAACCGCGACCCGGCGGCCTCCGGGAACTCCTCCCACACCGACTTGCCGACGAGTTCGCCCCGCGAGCGACCGAGAATGTTCGCGGCCTGCTCGTTGACGTAGCTGAACTGCCACTCGTCGTCGAGGGCGAAGAACGCGTCGTCGATGCGTTCGAACACCTCGTTCAGTTCGCTCTCGACTTCCTCCCGCCGGCGTTCGAGTCTGCGCGCCTGCTCTTTCAGCCGGGTGACGTCGCTGAGCGTGACGACGGTCTGCCCCCGTCCCCCGTCGCCTTCGAGGCGGGTCGCGTTGACCGAGACCCACCGGTCGGTCCCGTCTTCTGCCTCGAACCTGAACTCCCGGTTCGTAACAGACTGGATCCCGTCTGTCCCCGTCTCGTCCGCCTCGTCCTCACCGAGCGGTGCGTCGCCGCTCCGCTCCTCGCCGAGTATGCGCTCCAGGGCGGCACCCGGTGTGTCCCTGTCCCCCGGTTCGAGCATCGATTCGACGCGCTCGTTGGCTCGCACCAGCGACCCGTGCTCGTCGAGGACGGCGACACCGATGGGACTGGTCTCCAGAATCTGTTCGAGGAGATTTCGCTCCGCCCGGATGTCCTCCTCGAAGGAGCGCTGCTCGGTCATGTCGCGGGTCACCTTCGCGTACCCGCGGAGGCTCCCGTCCTCGTCGCGAATCGCGGTGATGGTGACGCGCGCCCAGAAGCGCGACCCGTCCTGGCGCACGCGCCACCCCTCCGTCACCGTCGACCCGTTCAGGCGGGCCGATTCGAGGTTCGCTTCGTGGATGCCCTCGGCGACGTCTTCGTCGGTGTAGAACGTCGAGACGTGCTCGCCGACTATCTCGTCGCGGCCGTACCCCTTTATCTCCGCCGCCCCGCCGTTCCACGTGACTACGCGGCCGTCGGCGTCGAGCATGAAGATTGCGTACTCCCGGACGGCGTCCACGAGCGACTGGAACTGCTCTCGCTCCTCCCGGAGCGCGCTCTCGGCGGCCTTCCGCTGGGTGACGTCGAAGTATATCTCGACCCGGCCGCCGGCGAACTGCCCCGACTCGATGGGGCGACTCCGGTGTTCCAGCCACCGGTCCCCGCCTTCTGCTGTCGACACGCGGCACTCTATCGTCTCGGTGTACGTGTTGTCGTCGTAGGTGGCGACGACTCGCTCGGAGAACGACGCCGGTTCGACGACGTTCTCGCTCACCGCGGTCTCGATGAGTTCTCGCTTGTCTCGCCCGACGACAGTTGTCTCCGTCAGACCGAAGTAGCGTTTCATCGTCTCGTTCGTCCAGGCGACCTGAAACGAGTCGTCGAGGACGAACACCCCCACTTCCGCGTTGTCGACCACGTCCGACAGGAGCGACTCGTACTCCGCCAGCGTCCAGTTCGGACCGCCTTCGTCGGTGTCAGACTCGCGGGCGCGCCACCACACCCTGGCGCGGGCCCCCGCTTTCTTCGTTCGAAGAGTCCCCCGGTCGACGAGGCGTTCGAGTCGGTCGTACGCCGACCGACGGGTGCAGCCGAGGGACTCTGCCACTTCGGAGGTGGTGAGTGGTTCGCCCGGAGACCCTACCGAGTCGAACACGTCCAGCACCTCCCGGTCGGCGTCGCCAGTGGACTCTCTGCTCACGGGTTTCGTTCGCTCCACGGCCTGTTAGAACTTCCGTTGAAGGAATCTATCTGTATAACTTCGTTTTAATCCGACCGTTTCGTCGTCTGAGCGGCGACGACGCGGACGCGAACTGTGACGCTATCGAGAGAACAGAAAACGGGGACTCGCGTGGTCGAAACCGGCCCCTAATATATTATGCTAATTGCTTAACTGGCAAAGAGCACTCTCCTGAGATACACAGTGGACCGAACCCGAGTTCCACGAACTCCAACATGAGCATCTCCGAACCCCAGACCCTGATCGAACGTGTGCTGAAACACGGTGAGGACGTAACTCACAGCCACCTGTTCGACGTGCTTGCCAGCGAACGCCGCCGAATCCTCCTCTCTGCGCTGCCGGACCAGTCGATGCCGGTCGACGCGGCGGAACTTGCACGAATCGTCGCCGCCCGCGAAGATTCGTCTGCTCCCGACGACGTCTCGGCGAAGATCGTCCAGGACGTTCACGTGACGCTGCACCACGTCCACCTCCCCAAACTGGCCGACGCCGAGTTGCTCGAGTACGACGCCACCGACGGCGTGGTCCGCAGCGTCTCGCTCGACGCGTTCCAGTAGGAGACGAGTGGCCGGGTCGGTCCTCGCCCGCGCTGCCGACTGACTCCTCGGTGTCGGCGGCTCTCGCTTCTGTCGCACCCCGGGCCGTCGTCGACGACGTTTTCCGCCGCATCGAGTGGACTTTTCACCGCGACACTCGCACAGTTGGTCATGACTTCGGCGGATTCCGGGGACGCGCTCGTCGTCTATCTCGACTACGTCTGTCCGTTCTCGTACGTGGGGTGGCAGGTGCTCACCGACGTCCGCGGCGAGGCGGCGGACCCGCCCCCGCTTTCGGTACGACCGGTCGACACGCGCGGGTACAAGCGGGGACCCGACGACGTACTGAACCACGAAATCGACGACGAGGTGGGTGACGCGCCGTTCGAGCGAACCCACCGGAAAGCCCGCCGGGTCGCCGACTACCACGGCGTCGAACTGGTTGCAAGCCCGGACCCGAGGGCCGACGGCTGGAACGCCCACCTCGCGGCGGGGTACGTGTTCGACCGCTACCCGGACCGGTTTCGGCAGTACGTCGACGCCGTCTTCGAGGCCTACTGGCGGGACCGGCGAGACATCAGCGACCCGTCGGTACTCGCCGCCGTCGCCGACGAGGTCGGCGTCCCGGGAGCGGGAGTCCGCGACGCCTTCGACGACGAGGCGCGCGCGACCCACCTGCGTGCCGCCTTCGCCGAGGCGCGCGAAGCGAACGTCAACAGCGCGCCCACGTTCGCCTATCGCGGGGAACGGCTGTCGGGAGTGGACCCGTCCGAGGACCTGCGCCGAACGCTCCGCGAGTGGGTCCACCGGGAACCACCCCGACGCTAGGGTCGTCCGTCGTGAACAGTCGGGCTACACACGGGCTGGTGACCGAATGCGGCGCGGCCAGCACAGACGGCTGACGCGACACGGAAGGCAGCGGCCGACCGCGAGTAACCCCGAGGTGGGGTGGGGTGTGGCGGGGCGGGGACACTCGGCGCTCGAATCCGTGGAGCCAGTATTACTGTCGCTCGGGACGTACGTTCGAACAGCGATGTTCAGAGACCGAACGGACGCCGGGAGACAACTGGCCCGCGAACTCCGCGAGCGAGCGACCGCCGTCGACGTCGTCCTCGCGATTCCGCGCGGGGGACTGCCCCTCGGGCGGGCCGTCGCCGACGAACTCGACGTTCCTCTCGACGTCATCGTCGCCAAGAAAATCGGGGCCCCCGACAACCCCGAGTTCGCCGTCGGCGCCGTCTCCAGCGACGGCCACCTCTGGGTGAACGAGGACGCCCTCGGTCGGAACCGATTCGACCGCGGGTACGTCGAACGACGGCGGGAGGAGGTGGAATCGGAGGCGCGGCAGAAAGCCCAGCGATACAGGGGCGAGCATCCGCCGCCGGACCTGGCGGGAAAGCGCGTCGTCGTCGTCGACGACGGCGTGGCGACGGGCGCGACGGCGACGGCGTGCATCCGGACGGTCCGCGCCGCCGGAGCGGACGAGGTGGTCCTCGCGGTTCCCGTCGGCAGCCCCCGGACCGTCGAAGAACTCCGGTCGGAGGCCGACGAGGTGGTCTGCCTCCAGACCCCGTCGAACTTCTACGCCGTGGGGCAGTTCTACGAGAACTTCCGGCAGGTGCCCGACGAGGAGGCCATAGCGTTGCTGGACCGGGACGAGGGCTGACTGTCGGCGAGTGGACTCCCGCCGGTTCACCCGAGGCGGGTCGCGAACCAGTCGGCCGCCGCCTCGGCCACCGCTTCGAGTTCGCCCGGCCCCTCGAACAGGTGGCCCGCGCCCGGGATGACCTCCAGTTGCGTCTCGCAGGCGAGACGGTCCCTCGCGTCCCGGTTGCGTTCGAGCACGTCCGTGTCCTCACCGCCGACGACCAGCAGCGTCGGCGCGCGCACCCGGTCGAACCGGTCTGCTGCCAGGTCGACGCGGCCGCCCCGCGAGACGACGGCCCCGACGTCGTCCCGCCTCGCGGCCGCCCGCAGGGCCGCGGCGGCGCCGGTACTGGACCCGAAGTACCCCCAGTCCAGTGTTCCGGTGTCGTCCCGGGCCGCGACCCAGTCCGTCGCCGCGACGAGTCTGTCGGTCAGGAGTGGGATGTCGAACCGGTTCTCGCGGTTCTGGTCTTCCTGCTCGGTGAGCAGGTCGAACAGGAGCGTGGCGAGTCCGCGTCCGTGGAGCACCTCTGCGACGTAGTTGTTCCGCGGACTGTGGCGGCTACTCCCGCTTCCGTGGGCGAACACGACCACCCCGACCGGGTCGTCGGGAACGCGCAAATCCCCGTCGAGGTCCACGTCGCCCGCCGAGACGTAGACGTGACTCTTGCTCGCGCCGGTCATGCGCTTCAGTACGTTACCAATTCACATAGTTCCCGTGGGGCCGCCGGCCTCGCTCCCGAAATCGCCGGAGTGCCCGAACGTGGACGCCCGACAGCGTTCGACGCCGACCGCCGACCGAACCGCGTCGTCGCGCCCGCCTACTCCGAGTACCCCTCCTGCAGGAACCGCCCACCGCTCTCGTAGATGCTCAGCAGTTCCTCGATGAACTCCTCGTGCGTCTCGTCTTCCTCCATGTGCGTCTCGATTCGGCCGGCGAGTTCGTCGTCGAGTTCCAGGACGAGCGTCATGTTTGGTTGTACGACGCACTGGTATGTAAAATGACACCCTGTGTCGTGTCAGGAGGACGCTGCCGGAGGGAACTGCGCTCTTCCGGTCGTCGCCCCCGAGCCTTCTCGGGTCGTGCCCGCCGCGAAGGTGCTACTCGACGGCCAGAATCGACCGTACCTCGGGCAGGTCGTACCGGGCGGCGACGGCGGGCGTTGACGAATTGTGCCCGACCCCGGTGAGTCGACTCTGCGTCCAGAATCACGCCTCCGAGGTCCCAGAGGACGGCGTCACACTCCCCCGCTATGCGTCCGAGTAGACCGTGGCCGTACAAAAGCGGTGGGTGCCCGCAGGCTCTCACCCCTGCCCCCAGACTGTTTTAGGACGGCGGCGAGAATATGTGTTAACATGGCACAAGAGCTACTGAGCGAGGAGGTGGCCGAGCAACTCGTCAGCGCGTCCCGCGCGACAATCGGGGACCAGTTGCGGTCGGTCACGTGCTTCGGTGACGACGGCTACCGGCAACTCTACCTCCGGTCGGACCTCGCGAGCGACGCGGACCTGGATAGCTTCGTCGACCACGAGGCGGTCGGATTCGAGGCGAACTCGGCGTACGAGCGAACCGAACTGGGGGGGTTCCGGTACACGATTCGCGTGTTCGAGAACGGCTTCCTGCTCCGCGTCATCGTCGGCGACCGCGGCGTCTTCGTGACGACAGACGGGCTCACCCTCCGGGATTTCGACGACGTGGCGACGGCGCTGGAGTCGATACTCCGCTCCGAGCGGTGACCGCAGGGCGCAGTGGCGTCGTCGGCCCAGCAGCGATGGCACGCCCCGGCGTCGCCCCGGCAAACGAGCGAGGTTCGCCGTCAGACGTCGTCGAAATCGGTCGACTCCGGGCGGATTTCGATGGTTCGGTCTCCGAACACTCGAACGTGGTAGCCCTGGTAGCGAAACGACACGTACCCGGCGCCGTCAGGCCGGTCGACCAGCGAATCGAACACCTGTTCGAGCGCGTCGGGGTCGACGGCCTCGTTCAGCGGTCTGAGGGCAGTCGTGTCCGTATCGCTCATCGACGCCACCGCCTCCACGACCGCAACACTCAACGACCGGAACTCGTCGACAGTTTCTACGTACCCGCCAGTATGTGCCTGGTCCCTCGTCATATCGCACCCCTCATTCCGTTCTGCTATGACTCACTCACACCCGCTTGTAGTATCTGGGGTCCAGCCAGTTCTTACAGGTTTTCGACATACGCCAGTAGCGAATCGCGTACGAATAGAACGGGTGCACACACCCGCGGGAGTCACGACTCGGCGGCACGCCCATCACGCGAGCGTCGGACGAGCGTACGAAAACCGGGCAGAACAGCCGGTTCGCGGTCGACAGCAGGCGGGTCGACCGCCTCACGGGAGTACCGCATCCAGCGCCGGCGGCCCCGCGCGACCGGGCGTCAGTCGTCGTCTTCGTCGGCTTTCATCTCGCCGAGGCGGTCGACGAGCGTGTCCGTCGAGACGTCCGACTCGACGCTGACCTGTCCGTCGTGGTCGTGTTCGTGGACGCTGACCCCGCTGTCCTCGTCGTCCGTACTCACGTTCTGTTGCTGCTGTTCGGACTCGTCGTAGCTCCCGAATCCCATACGCACTCAATACGATTGCCAGGTAAAACTCACTCGGTATCGAATGGGTCCTCGGCGCGGCCCAACAGAGTCGCCAGGGTGGACAGTCGCGCGAGAGGCCGACCGCGTTCCGAGCAGGCCGCTCTCGTCCAGGAGACTCGCTCCGGATTCGTCGCGGGCGCTCGGCACCGGAGAACGCCGCGACGTGAACGCTTTTCCGGTGCGGGGCCCGATACCAGCGGCATGCCCGCGCGACCTGCAACGTTCTCCATCGTCGCTCGCGACCCGGACACCGACGCCGTCGGCATCGCCGTGCAGTCCAAGTTCGTCAGCGTGGGGTCTGTCGTCCCCTTCGCTCGCGCCGACGCGGGGGCCATCGCCACCCAGAGTTTCGCGAACGTGGCGTACGGCCCGGACGGTCTGGACCTCCTGGAGAGCGGCCACAACGCGATAGAGACCGTCCAGCGACTCGTCGAGGACGACGATGACGCCGAGACCCGACAGGTGGGCGTCGTCGGCCAGGACGGCTCCGTGGCGGCGTTCACGGGCGAGGAGTGTTTCGACGTCGCCGGGGACCGACAGGGCGACCACTACACGGTGCAGGGAAACATCCTCGAGAACGAGCGCACGCTGGACGCCATGGCCGACGCCTTCGAATCCACGGACGCCGGGCTCCCCGAACGATTGCTCGCCGCCCTGCACGCCGGCAACGACGCCGGCGGAGACAGCCGCGGCGAGCAGAGCGCCGCGATGTACGTCGCGAAACCGGAGGGCGGGTACGACGGCAAGAACGACCGGTGGGTGGACGTCCGCGTCGACGACCACGAGACGCCCATCGACGAACTCGAACGGGTGTTCAAACTGTACGACGTCACGCTCCTCGAACGGGCGGAACCGGCGGAGACGCGCGAACTCTCGGGCGCGAACGCCGAGGCCGTTCTCGAAACCCTCTCGGACCTGGGACACTACGACGGCACGCCTGGCGAGGGGTTCGGCGAGGCGGAGCGAGAGGCCCTCGAATCGTTCCGCGGGATGAACAACTTCGAGAACCACTCGCTGTCGGTGCTCGAAGACGCCCTCGCCCGCGGGTGGGACGACGCCGCCGGCGAGGGAGAGCAGCGCCTCGTCGACGCAATCTGGCACGGCCTCTCCCGCCTCGACCGGAAGTGAGGGCGCCCGGGACCGCGAACGCGGCGGGGCCGAACGCTCCGCTGGGGCGACCCGTAGCTTCAACCGCCGGACCCACCAAGTGCCGTCATGACCTCCTGGGACGAGCGGTTCCGCGAGGGCGAGTACCCGACCGACCCCGACCCGTCGCCGGTGCTGCGGGAGTACGTGGCGTCGTTCCCCGACGGGCGCGCCCTCGACCTGGCGACGGGGACGGGCCGAAACGCGGTGTTCCTGGCCGAAGAGGGGTACGACGTGGACGCCATCGACCGCTCCCGCGAGGGACTGAAACTCGCCCGCGAGAACGCGCGAGCTAGCGGCGTCAGCGTCGACTGGATACAGGCGGACGCTACCGAGTACCCGTTCCCGGAGTCGACGTACGACGTGATAACCGTCAGCTACTACCGGACGCTGGACCGCCTGGGCGACCTGAAGGCGGCCCTCGCGCCCGGCGGCGTCCTGTTCTACCAGCACCACCTGCGCTCGTCGGACCCGGTCGACATCGGTCCCGGTTCGGACAGGTACCGGTTCCGGTCGAACGAACTCCTGCGGGCCTGTCTCGACCTGACGGTTCTCTACTACCAGGAGCGAACCGAGGACGTGGACGGACGGACGTCCGCGACCGTGGTTCTCGTCGCGCGGAACTCGACCGGCGGCGAGCAGTCGTACCCGCGGGTCTCGTGACGCCCTGACAGCGTGTCGGGTCTCGTGAGGTCCGGTCGGCGGGTCAGTCTCGCCGACGACGATGCGTCTCCGACTAGTGGTGCGCGTGGCCGTGTTCGTGGTCGTCGTGACCGCACGGGTCGTCGACCTCGGTGGCGTCGGTCAGTCGCCCGGCGTCCCACGCCCGAATCGCCTCCCTGACGGTTCCCGTCGCGTTCGAGTACACCTCGATGCCGTTCTCCTGGAACCGGTCGACGGCTTTCCGTCCGAGGTTCCCGCAGACGAGAACGTCCGCCCCCTCACGGGCGACGAGCACCGGCGGGGACTCGGAGCCACCGCGGTGCGTGCCGCCGTTCTCGACGACCTTCACGGACTCCGACTCGGTGTCGTACATCGTGAACGTCGGCGCGCGACCGAAGTGCGCCGAGACGCCGGCGTCGAGTCCCCCATCTCCCGTGCTCGGAATACAGAGTTTCATTGTCGTCCACGGAGAGTACTCCGCTCCGAACCCTGGCCGTTTCGGTTCCCGTGGTGGTGATGCGTCCCTGATTCGGCAGGGTCAGGGCGGCTCGCCCCGGAATCCCGTTCGACAGGTCGTCCCCGGTGTGGCGCTCGTCGTCGCGTCCGACCGGGTCACTCCACCGGCTGCGTCGTCCCGGCTTCAGCCGCCGTGTAGGCGGCGTCGATGGTCCGCAGGTCGACGAGGCCGTGCTCCCCGTCGGCTTCCAGTGGGTCGCCCGCGAGCACCCGGTCGGCGAAGAAGGCGAACTCCTCCCGCATCTGGTCGGCCGGTTCGTACTCGCGCCGGACCGTCTGCCCGCCGGCCGAGACTTCGAGCCGCTGTGTCGCGTGGTCGAAGAAGGCCGGCCGGAGTCGAATCGAGCCCTCGGTCCCCACGATGTCGAACTGGGCGCTCCCGTAGGCGTTCTGCGACACCGAGGCCTGGAGTCGCGTCCCCCCGTCGAACGCGACGGAGAAGGTCGCCCGCTCGTCCGGGACGCCGTCGAACGCGGGGTGGTCGCTCCGGGCCGACGCCGTCACCGAGACGGGGTCCTCGTCGAGGACGAACCGGGTCGTGTTGACCGGGTAGACGCCGAGGTCCATCAGCGACGTCCCGCGACCGACGAGGTCCGGGTCCAGTCGCCAGTTGTCGCCCCCCTCGAAGATGTCGAGCAGTCGCTGCGACATGCTCCCGTGGACGAACACCGGGTCGCCGATTGCGCCAGCCCGCACGACGCGGCGCAGGCGGCGGACGACGGGGTCGGTCTGCATCCGGTAGGCGACCATCAGCGGCACCCCGCGCTCCCGGACTGCGGCAACCAGTTGCTCGGCGCGGTCGACGGTGGACTCTATCGGCTTCTCGCAGAGGACGGCCTTGCCGTACTCCGCCGCCGCCTCCACGAACCGGAGGTGGGTCGCGTTCGGCGTGCAGACGTAGACGGCGTCGTACTCGTCGGCGGCCGCGCCCTGCTCGAACTGCTCGTATCCCATCGCGGCGGTGACGCTGGGCCACGCCTCCCGTTCGGTCCGTCGCTTCCCGGGGGACCTGCTGACCAGAACCGTCGCCTCGCAGTTGTCTGCCGCGGCGACCGCCGGGAGAGCCTGGTCTCTCGTCCACCAGCCGAGGCCGACCATCGCGAACCGGAGGACGCCGTCTCCCCGCGACTCCCAGGGCCGACGGGTCGGTTCTGCGAACGCCGCGTCGAGGTCCATGCATCCACCTCGCCCGGCAGCGACGTAAAGGCGTGGCCGGTTCCGGGAGTCGGGGTCGTCGCCCGTTCCACCGTCGCACCGCTGTGGCGAGACCGTTCGGGATGGGGAGTGCCGGAGTTTAGTCGGTGTCTCGGGGGTCTTCGACGGCTTCCGCGAGCGTCCGGACCTCGTCTACGGGCGCGTCAGCGACGACTGCGTGGGTCCGGTCCCCGTCCTGCCACCAGACGGCCGTCTGCCCTCGAACCGTCGTCACCGTGGCGTCCTTCCCGTTCACGGATACCGTCTGCGCGGACGCGTTCGCGTCGGGTGACGCAGACCCGGTTGACGTTATCAGCATCACCCGCGCGGACCCGTCGGTGTACTCCTGGAACGCGGTCGTCTCGTCGCCCCGGGTCGTCACGCCAGCCCGCTCGAAGGTGTACGACGAGTCGTTCAGGACTGGCAGGTCCATCGACGTGTTCGACTGGAGCGCCTCGAGGTCGTCGTACTCGGTGACGCCGTAGCCCGTCACGTCGGCCGCGTCGTCGGTCGGCGGGTCGAACGTGCTCTCGTGGACGCTCACGTCGAAGCGGACGTCCTCGAAGACGACAACCGTCTCGTTAGTGCCGTCGGTCACCCGCTGTTTGAGGACGGTCCAGTCGTCGGGGCTCACCCACAGGGTCGAGGACCACGACCCGCTCCCGTCGGCCGGTTCGAGTCTGACCACGGTCGCTTCCGTCCCGTTCACCGACTCGGTCCCGGTCCGGGTCGCAGAGACGTTCGACTCGTTCCACGAGAGCGACGCGTCCGCGAATCGCTCGCTCTCCAGCATGCGCTCGCGGTCCGCGTCGTCCCACGGTCCCTCCGCGTCAGACTGCCCCCACCCGCACTCGCGGGCCGCCTCGGCACGGAGTCGGTCGCGGTCCGATTCGTCCCAGACCCGGAGCGCTCCGGTCGCCGGGTCGTACACCCAGGCGACAGTCCCGTTGGTCCCCATCTGGACGGTGGTCCCGTTCGCGGAGACCACGACCCGGGTCTGGTTCGGATCGGCCGCGGCGAACTGGACGTCGCTGGTCGCCGTCGCGGACCCGTTGGTGACGGTCACCGTCGCGCTCCCGGTGACCGTCTCGGCGTTCGCGTACGTCTCGTTCACCCGCTCGAGTATCTCGTCGCCGGTCGGTTGCGACTGGGTGGCCACGACGGCCGCGCCGCCGACCACCAGTCCGAGGACCGACACCAGGAGCGCCGCGAGGACGAGTGGGGACGTCACCCCGCTGTCTCCGGGGGAGGGCCGTGTTGGCATTACTCGGGGTAGGGACCGGACGAGCAAATACCTGTGGATGGCCCACTCGGCGTCTCGAACGCGGGTCCCCGCGGCCCTCCCCGCCTCGCAGTAACCCTCTTGTGTCGGCGACGCTGAACTGCACCCGACGTGAGTACCCCAGAGTCAGCCGCCGCCGACGCGGCGGACCCGGTCGTCGACCTCTCGGACGTTCGAAAAACCTACGACGTCGGTGGGGTGGTCGAAGCGCTGGGGGGCGTCTCGCTGACGCTCCCCGCCGGATCGTTCACGGCGGTGATGGGTCCCAGCGGGTCCGGCAAGAGTACGCTAGA